>NZ_JASCAM010000013.1:0-226246 GCF_029967835.1 Enterobacter sp. V87_3
TCACTGGTGTTCGGGTTGTCATGCCAATGGCACTGCCCGGTAGCTAAATGCGGAAGAGATAAGTGCTGAAAGCATCTAAGCACGAAACTTGCCCCGAGATGAGTTCTCCCTGACTCCTTGAGAGTCCTGAAGGAACGTTGAAGACTACGACGTTGATAGGTCGGGTGTGTAAGCGCAGCGATGCGTTGAGCTAACCGATACTAATGAACCGTGAGGCTTAACCTTACAACGCCGAAGCTGTTTCGGCGAAGAGACAGACAATCAAATTTCAGCCTGATACAGATTACAGAATTTGCCTGGCGGCTTTAGCGCGGTGGTCCCACCTGACCCCATGCCGAACTCAGAAGTGAAACGCCGTAGCGCCGATGGTAGTGTGGGGTCTCCCCATGTGAGAGTAGGGAACTGCCAGGCATCAAATTAAGTAGTAAGCCGGTGCATAAATCCGGTGGTTACAGAAGTCTTCGGTGGAGCGGTAGTTCAGTCGGTTAGAATACCTGCCTGTCACGCAGGGGGTCGCGGGTTCGAGTCCCGTCCGTTCCGCCACTTATTGAAAGCCCTGAGCATTTGCTCAGGGCTTTTTTCTTGTCCGCGTTATAATTATTGCTTAAACAGCAAAAATCCTCTGCGTTTCACGATCTTTTTCTGCATAACGGCAACAGCGATAATCTTCCTCACTTAATAACATAATGATTTATGAGGAATGACATGACTATCCCTGCACTTGGTCTCGGCACTTTCCGCCTGAAAGACGACGTTGTTATCGCATCGGTAAAAACTGCACTTGAACTGGGCTATCGCACCATTGATACGGCACAGATTTATGAAAATGAAGCAGCCGTTGGTCAGGCCATTGAAGAGAGCGGCGTACCGCGTGACGCACTTTTCATCACCACCAAAATCTGGATCGAGAATCTCAGCAAAGATAAGCTCATCCCAAGCCTCAAAGAGAGCCTGAAAAAACTGCGTACGGAATATGTTGATCTGACGTTGATCCACTGGCCGTCACCGAACGATGCTGTTTCTGTAAAAGAGTTCATGCAGGCACTGCTGGAAGCGAAAGAGCAGGGCTTAACCCGGGAGATCGGTATTTCTAACTTCACGATCCCGCTGATGGAAAAAGCCATTGCGGCGGTAGGTGCCGCGAACATCGCCACCAACCAGATTGAACTCTCTCCCTACCTGCAAAACCGTAAAGTCGTGGCATGGGCGAAACAGCACGGGATCCATATCACCTCTTACATGACGCTGGCTTACGGTAAGGCGCTGAAAGACGAAACGATCGGACGTATCGCGCAGAAGCATAACGCCACTGCCGCGCAGGTGATTCTGGCATGGGCGACAGGCGAAAGTTATGCCGTGATCCCGTCATCAACCAAACGTGAAAACCTGGCCAGCAACCTTTTGGCGTTGGATCTCAAGCTGGATGAGGACGATAAAAAAGCGATCGCCGCCCTGGATTGCAACGATCGCCTGGTCAGCCCGGAAGGGTTAGCCCCAGACTGGGACTGAGATTAACCCCTCACCCGATGCCTTAAACCCTCACACAGCTCCTCCTGGAGCTGTTTTTACATGCTCACTCAGGAAGTCGATAAAGGCGCGTATACGCGTACTTACCGCCCTGTCGCTGTAATACACTGCACTAAAAGGCATCTCAACGGGCAAACGCTTATCTGCCATCAGTTCTACGAGTTCGCCGCGCGCAATTTCCTTATCAATCATATAGTCAGACAAACAGGCGATGCCGTTTCCCTCCAGACAAAGCTGTTTCAGCGTCTCACCGCTATTAGACGATAAACCGCAGCTGACTTCGTAAAGTTGCCCGTCATGACAGGCTACAGGCCAGGTATTGAGCGATAAAGGTTCTGTAAATCCCAGGCAGGTATGCTGCTTTAAGTCTTCGACCGTCTCAGGCTTGCCAAACTGCGCGATATACTGTGGCGAAGCGATAATTTTACGATAGCTGGTAAACAGGGGACGGGCGCGCAGACTCGAGTCCGTTAAGTTTCCCGCCCGGATCGCCACGTCGACCTTACGTTCAATCAGGTTGATAAACGTCTCTGACGACACCAGTGAAAGCGTCATCTCCGGATAACGCTCGCGGAAGGGTTTAATCAGCGGCATAAGGAAATGCAGGACGACAGGGGTCGCGGCATCAATACGCAACAGTCCGCGCGGCGTATTACGTGATTCAATGATTTCCGTCTCTGCCGCCGCCATCTCCTGCAAAACAGACTGGACGCGACGGAAGTAGCGTTCACCTTCTTCCGTCAGGCTGAGCTGCCGCGTCGTTCGGTTGAGCAGGCTCACCCCGAGCTTCATCTCTAACTTCTTCACCGAGCGGCTGATGGCCGAGTTGGCCTGACCCAGTTGTTCCGCAGCACGGCTAAAGCTGCCGCTCTCTACCACGGCGACAAAGATTGTTAGCTCTTCCGACGTTGCTTTCATTGTTGCACCATCCGCAAAATTCAATTGATATTTTGACCATTTTTGTTATTTAAACACTGGTGCATACTTCGTGTCATCTTAATCCTGAAGAGACGGAGTATTTTATGCCACTGGCGCTACTTGCCCTGACGATCAGTGCTTTTGCAATTGGCACGACCGAATTCGTGATTGTTGGACTGGTTCCAACGATTGCTGACCAACTTTCTATTTCGCTGCCCTCAGCCGGGCTGCTGGTTTCTATATACGCTCTCGGTGTCGCCATCGGTGCGCCCGTGCTGACGGCACTCACCGGACGGTTTCCACGTAAGCAGCTGCTTATGGCCCTGATGGTGCTGTTCACTGCCGGGAATATCCTGGCCTGGCAGGCACCCGATTACACCACGCTGGTGATAGCCCGCCTGCTGACCGGCCTTGCGCATGGGGTGTTTTTTTCCATTGGCTCGACCATCGCAACCAGCCTTGTCCCGAAAGAGAAAGCCGCATCCGCCATTGCGATTATGTTTGGCGGTCTGACCGTCGCGCTGGTAACCGGCGTGCCGTTAGGGACCTTTATCGGCCAGCATTTCGGCTGGCGCGAAACGTTCCTTGCGGTATCCCTGCTGGGCGTCATTGCCCTGGTGGCTAGCCTGTTATTAGTCCCGTCGACGATCCCCGGTCGTGCCAGCGCCAGCCTGAGCGAACAGCTCAAGGTGCTCACTCACCCACGATTACTGCTCATCTATGCGGTAACGGCTCTGGGTTACGGCGGCGTCTTCACCGCTTTCACCTTCCTTGCGCCAATGATGCAGGATCTCGCGGGCTTTACACCGGGTGCAGTGAGCTGGATCCTACTGGGGTACGGTATCTCCGTGGCGATTGGCAATATCTGGGGTGGCAAACTGGCCGATAGGCACGGCGCGGTCCCGGCTCTGAAGTTCATTTTTGCTGCGCTGGTCATTCTGCTGCTGGTTTTCCAGTTCACCGCATCGATGCAGTACGCCGCGCTGGTCACGGTTCTGGTGATGGGGATCTTTGCTTTCGGTAATGTGCCGGGCTTGCAGGTATACGTGGTTCAGAAGGCTGAGCTTTATACCCCTAACGCGGTGGACGTGGCATCCGGCCTGAACATTGCGGCGTTTAATATCGGTATCGCGCTCGGCTCGATTATTGGCGGGCAGACCGTGGAGCATTTTGGCCTGGCGCAAACGCCGTGGATTGGTGCGGCAATTGTACTCGTGGCATTCCTGCTGATTGGCCTGAGCGGACGCCTGGATAAACCCGCGCGCGTGGTGATGGGGTGAACCTGTGTAAGTGCTTGCTTACAAAACTGGAAAGCGGTTTCTCAGAAATTGCGTTGAAAGTGTAACCTAAAGTCCCTATAACAGTAGAACCAGTCCGTTTTCCGGGCTGGTTCACGTTACAGAGGTCGTTTCCAAAAGTGCGAAAAAATACCTATGCCATGCGTTATGTTGCCGGAATGCCCGCGGAGAGAATCTTACCTCCGGGGTCGTTTGCGAGCCTTAGCCAGGCATTGCCCGCTGGCACCCCGTTAAGCAGCGATGAAAAAATCCGGGTACTGGTGTGGAATATTTTTAAGCAGCAGCGCGCGGAGTGGTTATCCGTGCTCAAAAATTTCGGAAAGGACGCGCATCTGGTTCTGCTGCAGGAGGCGCAAACCACGCCTGAGCTGGTGAGGTTTGCTACCACTAACTACCTCGCCGCCGATCAGGTGCCTGCGTTTGTCCTGCCGCAACATCCCTCGGGCGTCATGACTCTGTCGGCCGCGCATCCGGTGTACTGCTGCCCGTTACGTGAACGCGAGCCCATCCTGCGCCTGGCAAAATCAGCGCTGGTAACGGTCTATCCGCTGCCGGACACCCGCTTGCTGATGGTGGTGAATATCCATGCAGTCAACTTCAGCCTGGGCGTGGATGTCTATAGTAAGCAGTTACTTCCAATCGGCGATCAGATTGCTCACCACAGTGGGCCGATCATCATGGCCGGTGATTTCAACGCCTGGAGTCGCCCGCGCATGAACGCGCTGTACCGCTTCGCGCGTGAAATGTCGCTCCGGGAAGTTCGTTTCAGCGATGACCAGCGCAAAAAAGCGTTTGGTCGTCCACTCGATTTTGTCTTCTATCGTGGTTTAAGCGTGCATGACGCCTCTGTTCTGGTGACGCGCGCCTCCGATCATAATCCTCTACTCGTTGAATTCAGTCCCGGCAAACCTGATAAATAATGGTGTGTCAGGTCTGCCATGGGGCAGGCCTGTACGGGTGCTGCCCTTTATTTTGTAACCAACCAAAGGACAGTAAGATGACAACAACGCAATCCCATCATGACAACGTAGAAAAACAGTTTGGTTCACAGGCGAGCGCTTATCTGAGCAGCGCCGTACACGCTTCCGGGCGGGATTTGGTCCGGCTGGGAGAACGTCTGGCTGCTTTCCCACAGGCTCACGTGCTTGATTTAGGCTGTGGAGCAGGGCACGCCAGCTTTACCGCCGCGCAGAAGGTGGCACAGGTGGTGGCGTACGATTTATCCAGCCAGATGCTGGAGGTGGTCGCGGAAGCCGCAAGGGCGAAAGGGCTGAACAACGTTGCTACGCGCCAGGGGTATGCTGAATCCTTACCCTTCGAGGATGAAACCTTTGATGTTGTCATCAGCCGTTACTCGGCTCACCACTGGCACGATGTCGGCCAGGCATTACGGGAAGTCAAGCGCGTCCTGAAACCCGGCGGCGTTTTCATCATCATGGATGTGATGTCGCCAGGCCATCCTGTGCGCAATATCTGGCTGCAAACGGTCGAGGCGCTGCGCGACACGTCGCATGTACAGAACTACTCCAGCGGCGAGTGGTTATCGTTAATCACCGAGTCCGGCTTAATTTCACGCTCGTTGATAACCGATCGGTTACCGCTGGAGTTCAGCTCCTGGATCGCACGCATGCGCACGCCGGACGCGTTAAGCCAGGCTATTCGTTTATATCAGGAGAGTGCGTCTGCTGATGTGAAGAGGTACTTTGAACTGCAGGAAGATGGCTCGTTTACCAGCGACACCATTATGGCTGAAGCGCAAAAAGCGGGATAAAACAAAAAAGGCACCGGGGGAATCGGTGCCTTTCTTACGTTTCGTCGTGTAATCAGGAGTCTGGTGTGGCGCTGTTTTTCACAAACAACGTCAGCTGGTCACCTGGCTGCAGATTGTCAGTATCATTATTCCAGCGCATCACATCTTTGATGTTCACGCCGTGACGTTTTGCGATACTGGACAGCGAATCACCCTTACGCACGCGATAGGTAATGCTATCGCTGTTTCTGGCAAGACGCTGTGCGCTGCTACCCGCACCGACCGTCAGAGTCTGACCCACTTTCAGGCCTGAACTGCGCAGGTTATTCCACTGCTGCAGATCTTTCGTGTTCACGCCAAGACGTGATGCAATGCCTGAAAGCGTATCGCCTGAACGAACCTTATAACTACGGCTGCTTACCGGCGAGGTATCTGCAATCAGCGTTGACTGAACGGCTGCAATCTCACCCGAAGCTAAAGACTCGCGAAGTTGTTCAGCATGCTTCTGCGGAACCATCACATACTGCGGGCCACTTGCCCCCAGCGTTGAGCCTTTAACGCCTGCATTAAAGGTTTTCAATTTACTTACCGACATACCCGTCATATCGGCAACCTGTTGAATATCAACCGGGCTGCTGAGACGAACACGCGCCAGTGCACGACTTTCGTCTGGTGTTGGCAGTGATACACCGTAACGCTTGCTGTTCTTGAGAATATCGCTCAAAGCCAGCATTTTCGGTACGTAAATCTTCGTTTCCTGAGGCAGCGAAAGCGACCAGAAGTCAGTGGATTTACCACGCGCTCTGTTCGATTTCATCGCCTTAAGTACACGACCTTCGCCGCTATTATACGCTGCGACCGTTAATAACCAGTCGCCGTCAAACATCTTGTTCAGACGTTGCATCATGTCGAGAGCGGCTGTCGTTGAAGCGACAACATCACGACGCGCATCGTAGTTGCGGGTCTGTTTCAAACCATAATTGCGCCCGGTGCTCGGAATGATCTGCCAAATACCTGCGGCATTGGCGCCAGACGTTGCGTGTGGGTCAAAAGCGCTCTCCACTATGGGTAGGAGTACCAGCTCCATAGGCATGTTACGTTTCTTAACCTGCCCGGCTATCCAGTACATATACGGCTCTGCCCGTAACGTTACATCGTGGAGATAGCTCTTATTTCTCAAATACTTCTGTTTCTGTTCGCGAATCCGGCTGTTTTCCGGAATTCCCATCTTTAGCTCGTCGCCAATAGAGGCCCACAAGTTCTGTTCCTGCGCAAATGATGTCCCATCGTCCATCCAACGCGCCGAACTTGTAAACTTCCCTGCTTCCCCTTGACCAGCTGCAGAAAGGCTCTGTGCGTGCTGTTGTACGTTATTGCCAGTCTGCGACTGGCAACCGACAAGCAGGACAGAGGCGAGTAATATCGCTTTTGCCTTCATGTGTGTGTCAATAGTTGCTTAAAAGACGAGCGATGATAACGGCGAAATTTTGAAAAGGCAACCCGCATTTATCTGAAGTTATCTTTCTTTGACCTTAACCATGCAAATCGCGCTTCTGGGTGTTGCAAATTTGTTTCTTGAGAAATTTCATTAATTAAATCAACATCATTTGTGCGTAAAAATAAATTTATTTCTCGCTCTTTTTTCAGAATTACGGGTAGTGTTTTTTGGTTTTTTGCACGTAACTCCTTCACTTTCTGGTAATAATCCTGAATAGCACGATCGTACGGTAGAATGCTGGCCGCAAACTTCATATTCCCTAATGTATACTCATGTGCGCAACATATTACGGTGTCGTCCGCGAGGGCGTTAATCTTCTGTAAGGACTGGTACATCTGCGCTGGCGTTCCTTCGAACAACCTTCCACAGCCGCCGGAAAACAGCGTATCCCCGCAAAACAGATAAGGGGCGCTGTAGAAACAAATATGTCCTGAAGTGTGACCTGGCGTAGCAAATACGGAAAACGCCAACCCGAGTATGATCACCTTTTCGCCCTCATCGACTACCTGCGTGACGCCTTTATCGCGCGTCTCCGCCGGGCCGTACACCGCCAGGTCCGGGAACTGCGCCAGCAGAGCCGGTACGCCGCCCACATGGTCGTTATGGTGATGGGTAAGGAGTATGGCTTCGGGCTGCCAGTTATTGTCGTTGATGGCCTGCAAAATCGGCGCAGCCTCACCCGGATCGACAATGATGCACCGACGAGCGTCGTCAACGATTACCCAGATGTAATTGTCCTGAAAGGCGGGAATACTGATAAGATTCATACATTACCTCTTACGGCGTGGCGGATGTGTTGATGAAACAGGCAAGGATACCTCGAACTGTCGCAGCACCTGAACGTTGGGCGGAATTGCCCTGGGGTGACTATTATCGCGAGGCGTTAGAACGCCAGCTTAAGCCCTGGCTCGCGAAAATGTACGGTTTTCACCTGCTTAAGATTGGCAATCTCAGTGCTGAAATCAATACCGAAAGTTGCGCTATCTCTCATCAGGTGAATGTTTCTCTTAACGGCTCTCCCGTGCAGGTGAAGGCAGACCCGCTGCATTTACCGTTTGCTGAAAAGTCCGTTGATGCATGTATGCTGGCACACACGTTGCCCTGGTGCAGTGACCCGCACCGTCTGCTGCGTGAAGCTGATCGCGTGCTTATAGATGACGGCTGGCTGGTCATCAGTGGCTTTAACCCGCTTAGCCTGATGGGGCTGCGTAAGCTGGTTCCCGTACTGCGCCGCACGCCGCCGTATAACAGCCGCATGTTCACAATGACGCGCCAGCTGGACTGGCTTTCACTGCTGAATTTTGAAGTACTCTGCTATGGCGGTTTTCAGGTACTGCCCTGGACGCGCAAAGGGGGCGTGGTGTTAAGTACCCATCTGCCAGCGTTAGGCTGTATGCAGTTTATCGTGGCGCGTAAGCGGACCATCCCCCTTACGCTTAACCCGATGAAGCAGAGTAAATCGAAAGCCCGGATCCGCCAGACCGTCGGCGCAACACGGCAGTACAAAAAGCCCTGATCAGGCTTCGGCCTGATAGCCAACATCTTCGTGCGCGGGGTTGGATGCGGCCGCGCGGGCGAGCTCGTCGCAGCGTTCGTTTTCGGGATGCCCGGCATGTCCTTTGACCCACTCCCACTTAATAACGTGCTGCCCCAGGGCGGCATCAAGACGCTTCCAGAGATCCACGTTTTTGACCGGCTTCTTCTCTGCGGTTTTCCAGCCGCGTTTTTTCCAGTTATGGATCCACTGGGTAATGCCCTGACGCACATACTGGCTGTCGGTGCTCAGCGTCACGTCGCAATGCTCCTTCAGCGCTTCCAGCGCCACGATGGCAGCCATCAACTCCATGCGGTTGTTGGTTGTCAGAAAATAGCCTTCGCTAAAAGTTTTTTCATGTTCGCGATAGCGCATAATGGCGCCATAGCCACCTGGCCCTGGGTTGCCCAGACACGATCCATCGGTGAAAATTTCTACCTGTTTACGCATCTCTGGTAGACTTCCTGTATTTGAAACGTTCAGTTAAACGATAAGTCTGACATAAATGACCGCTATGAGCACTGCAATTACTCGCCAGATTGTCCTCGATACCGAAACCACCGGTATGAACCAGATTGGCGCCCACTACGAAGGGCACAAAATCATCGAGATCGGTGCCGTTGAGGTGGTAAACCGTCGCCTCACGGGGAACAACTTCCACGTCTATCTTAAGCCCGACAGGCTGGTCGATCCCGAAGCGTTTGGCGTTCACGGCATTGCCGATGAGTTCTTGCTGGATAAGCCAACCTTTGCGGACGTGGCGGACGAGTTCCTGGAATACATCAAAGGCGCTGAGCTGGTCATCCATAACGCGTCGTTTGATATCGGCTTTATGGATTATGAATTCAGCAAGCTGAACCGCGATATACCGAAAACCAACACGTTCTGTAAAATCACCGACAGCCTGGCGTTGGCAAGGAGAATGTTTCCGGGCAAGCGTAACAGCCTCGATGCGCTCTGCTCACGCTACGAGATAGACAACACCAAGCGAACACTGCACGGCGCACTGCTCGATGCCCAGATCCTGGCCGACGTTTATCTGACCATGACCGGCGGGCAGACGTCGATGAAATTCAGTATGGAAAACGAATCCCAGCAGTCGCAGGGCGAGGCGGGAATTCAGCGCCTTGTTCGCCAGGCCAGCCGGTTGCGGGTTGTCCACGCCAGCGATGAAGAGCTGCTTAACCATGAATCCCGCCTGGACCTGGTCCAGAAGAAGGGCGGAAGCTGTATGTGGCGGGGTTAATCACCAATAAATGCGCGTAAAATCGCCGCCCGGGTGATTTTTGCAGCAAACGATTCAAAACGTGAGAAAAAGCGTTGACGAGTTCAGAGGCAAACCGTAATATGCGCCTCGTTCCCCAACGGGAACAGTGGAGCGGTAGTTCAGTCGGTTAGAATACCTGCCTGTCACGCAGGGGGTCGCGGGTTCGAGTCCCGTCCGTTCCGCCACTATTCAGAAGGCCTGAATCAGAAATGATTCAGGCCTTCGTCGTTTTAACTCCCCTCACGCTATTTACGTATCACTCCCTCTCCCTCTTGGTTAACAAAAAGTTAATATATGCAGTGCAATTTATTAACAATTGCACGATTTTAGTGCATTAATTGCACTTTTATTGTGCGATATGCTCTCATTCGTTCGTAAGCCATACATCCGAATGTAATAATTATGTAAAAATAATTCATAAGAAATCATTCGGTTACCTTTTGTTTTCCAAAAACTTCCTGAACCAATGCGCTATTGGTTCGCTAATTGCTTAATCATTAGCACAATAAGTAGCACGTCATATCAATAACTTATCGTTAATAAAAACAGAGCAATGATGACAGCGAGCGAACCAATATGGAAAAAGCGTCACGGTTTCTGGCAAATTCCAGCACCGCGCTTGAGCAGTTGCGCGGGCTAATCCACCAGCATGAGTCAACACCAGGCATTCCGCTGCCCACCGAACGTGAGCTGTCGGACACTCTCGGCGTAGGACGGCGTGAAGTCCGTCGTGCGCTGGACGTGCTGGAAGAAGAAGGGCGGATCTGGCGTAAACAGGGGAAAGGCACCTTTATCGGTCCGGCTGCCCCCGTTGAACCCCTGGCCCTTCAGGGATTGGTTCAGCAAACCAACCTACTGGAAGTCATGGAAGCTCGTCTGCAGCTCGAACCCGGCTTAGCCCGTCTTGCGGCACTGCGTGCCACCAGGGAAAACCTCGCGCTGATGCAGCGCATGCTGGAGCGCATCGATAAGGTCAGCCCGGATGACCGCGATCTGAATGAGCTGTGGGACAGCGCATTTCACCGTGCGATTGCAGAGGCTGCCGGCAACCGCCTGATGCTCGGCCTGTTCGATGCGATTGATGCCGTCCGGCGCGAACCCGGCTGGCAGCATCTGCGCGAGCTTGCCCGCACCCCTGAACGTGTCGATAGCTACAACGACCACCATCATAGAATCATGTCAGCGATTATCCATCGCCAGCCGAACGAGGCTGCCGGCGCGATGCGCGAACATCTGCTCAGCCTGCAAACCGCGCTGATTCAGGCCATTCACAATGAGGACGACGCCACGCTATGACGACAATCCCTTTTAAGGAAACCGCCCCCGTACTGCGGCTGGAAAACCTCAACGTCAGGTTTGCTGGCTCTCCGGTTAGCGTGCTGGACGGCATCTCGCTCTGTGTGAAGGCGGGTGAAACGCTGGCGCTGGTGGGGGAATCCGGCTGCGGAAAAAGCATCACCTCGCTGGCGTTGATGGGGCTGTTGCCCGCCAGCGCGCAAATCGTCAGCGGTGAGATGCACTTCCGCCGCCACGATCTGCGTAAGCTCTCACCGCGGGAATATGCTGACCTGCGCGGCAGCGAGCTGGCGATGATTTTCCAGGAACCCATGACCTCACTAAACCCGGCCTTTACCCTGGGCGACCAGCTCAGCGAGGCGGTCATGCGCCATCAGAATGTCTCACGCGCAGAGGCGATGAACGTGGCGCTGCGCATCCTCGAAAAAGTCCAGATACCGGCCGCTGAGATGCGTCTGAAAGCCTATCCCCACCAGCTCTCTGGCGGGATGCGCCAGCGCGTGATGATCGCCATGGCGCTGATTAACCATCCCCGTTTACTGATTGCCGATGAACCCACCACCGCGCTGGACGTCACCATTCAGGCGCAAATTCTTACGCTGCTCAACACCCTAAAAGAAGAAACGGGCACGGCGGTTCTGATGATTACCCACGATCTGGGCGTGGTGGCCGAGGTGGCTCAGCAGGTCGCGGTGATGTATGCCGGGCAGGTGGTAGAGCAGGGGAGCGTGGAGGCTATCTTTGCCGACCCGCAGCACCCATACACCATCGGTCTGATGGGGTCGATTCCCTCTCTTGGCGCACGCAAAGGCCAGCTCTCCACTATCCCGGGGTCTGTCCCTCTGCCGGGAGCCATGCCGAAAGGCTGCCGTTTTGCCACCCGTTGCCCGTTTGCGCAGACACGCTGCCACGATGAAAAACCGCCGCTCAGCGCACTCGGCGCGGGCCACGAGGTTGCCTGTTTCCGCGTACCGCTGGAACATCACATTGCGCTGGGAGAAATTGCATGACTACACCCATTCTGGAAGCGCGTGACCTGAGCAAGCGCTTTCCCGGTCCTAAAAAACTGTTCGCCCCGGCACGGTTCGTTACGGCGGTCGATCGCGTCTCCCTCGCGGTGATGCCCGGTGAAACGCTGGCGATTGTTGGCGAATCCGGTTCCGGTAAATCTACCCTTGGTCGCCTGCTTCTGCGGTTACTGGGTGCCAGCGAAGGACGCGTGTTTTATCAGGGAGAGGAGATCACCGATGCATCCGGTGCCCGTCTGAACCAGCTCCGTCGGGAACTGCAAATCATCTTTCAGGATCCCTTCGCCTCGCTGAACCCGCGCATGACCGTCGAGCAAATCGTCGGCGAGCCGCTGTGGCTGCACCAGAAGATGAACAAAAACGATCGCCAGTACCGTGTGGCTGAGTTGCTCAACACCGTGGGGCTGCCCGCCGCCTGGGCCGGGCGTTATCCGCATGAGTTTTCCGGCGGACAGCGTCAGCGTATCGGCATTGCGCGCGCCCTGGCGTCCGGTCCAAAACTGTTGCTGGGCGATGAGCCGGTTTCGGCGCTGGACGTGTCCGTCCAGGCACAGGTGGTGAATTTGCTGGAAAGCCTGAAGCATCAGTTGGGCCTGACGATGGTGATTGTCGCCCACGGTCTGGCGGTCATCCGCCATATGAGCGACCGCGTGGCGGTGATGTATCTCGGGCAAATTGTCGAGCTTGCCACGGTAGATGAAATCTTTGACGCACCGCTGCACCCCTATACCCAGGCGTTAATGGCGTCTGCGCCGCAATTGCAGCCGGGCGTTGAGCGAGACGCTCCGCTGCTGCAGGGGGATTTACCGAACCCGGCCAACCCGCCGTCCGGCTGTCGGTTCCACACCCGCTGCCCGTACGTTACCGACGAATGCCGCCAGGTCGAGCCGATCAATCAGCTACTCGACGGCGGCCGTCAGGTGGCCTGTCACCGCTGGCAGGACATTAATCGCGATCGCAGCGTTATCCAGATAGCACCGCCATCCGCAGCCTTTCTGCGCCGCCGCGCGCTGTTTGAACACGCGGCCACTCACTCCTCCCTTTCTTCAAGGAACTCATGATAATGACAATGCGTAACTCTTTTTTGACCGTACTGGGAAGTGTCATGTTGTTAGGCGCGGCGTTGCCCGCCCAGTCTGAAAGCGTGCTGCGAATTGGTCTGGGTGCCGATCCGGACATGCTCGATCCGCATCTGGCGCGCACCTATTACGGTCGTTTTGTTTTTGCCTCCCTGTGCGACAGGCTGGTGGACGTCGATGAGCATCTGAAAGTGGTACCGGGGCTGGCGAAAGACTGGGCCTGGAGCGATGACGGTAAAACCTTGACCCTGAATCTGCGTGAAGGGGTGACTTTCCACGACGGGGAAAAATTCGACGCGGCAGCCGCTAAATACAACCTCGACCGCGCCCTGACGTTAAAAGGCTCGCTGCGTAAAAGTGAAATCTCCTCCGTGGAGTCGGTTGAGGTGACGGGTCCAATGCAGATTGCCCTGCACCTGAAAACCCCTGATGCCGCTTTGCTGATGCAGTTGACCGATCGCGCCGGAGCGATGATGGCGCCAGACGCGGCGAAAAAACCGGATTTTGCCGCGCATCCCGTCTGCTCGGGGCCGTATAAATTCGACAGCCGCGTGTCCCAGGATCGTATTGTTCTGACGCGTTTCGACAACTACTGGAATAAAGACGCCTACCACTTCGACAAAATCATCTATTTGCCGATCCCGGATGCCTCCGTGCGCCTGGCCAACCTGCGCGCGGGCGATCTTGACCTGACCGAAGGGATTGCCGCAAGCGACGTTAAAACCGTTGAGGCCGACAGCAAGCTGGCGCTGGCGAAGGTGACCGGTCTGGGTTATCAGGGCATTACCTTCAACATTAACAATGGCAAGGTGCCGGCCAACGATCCGTTCAAGGATGCGCGCGTGCGCGAAGCCTTCTCTCAGGCCATTGACCGCGATGCGTTAAACCAGGTGGTCTTTGAAGGTCTTTACACCCCGTCCAACCAGGCGTTTTCGCCGGTAAGCCCGTATCACGTCAACCTGCCGGTGCCGCCGCGCGACGTCGATAAAGCCAAAGCGTTACTGAAAGCCGCAGGCGTTACCACGCCGCTGACCGTCAATCTGCTGGTGCCAAATAACCCGATTTCCCAGCAGGTCGGCCAGGTTTTACAGGCGATGGTGGCGGAGGCGGGCTTTACCCTCAATTTGCAAATGACCGAGTTCGCCACGCTGCTCGACCGTCAGCAGAGCGGTGATTATCAACTGAGCTTCTCCGGCTGGTCGGGACGTCCGGATCCGGATGGCAGCATCTACGGCTTTGTTCACAGCAAAGGCACGCTTAACGACGGGCGTTACAGCAATGCACAAGTGGATGAATGGCTGACCCAGGCGCGCCAGAGCACCGATCAGGCAGCGCGCCAGCCGCTGTACAACAACGTGGTCAAGCAGCTTCAGACCGACATGCCGATCGCTTACCTCTACTTCGAACCGCGCATTTTTGGTCTGAACAAGCGCGTGCAGGGCTTTAAACCTTACCCGGACGGCATCGTGCGTCTGGCCGGTTTGACGCTGGCAAAATAAACGCCCTGAGGAGAACCCATGCTGGAACTGATTTGCAAACGTCTGCTGCTGGCCATCCCCACTCTGCTGCTGGTGAGCATGATGGTGTTCGGGCTGCAAAAGCTGCTGCCCGGCGACCCGCTGATCGCCATGGCCGGGGAGGAGCGCGACCCGGCGGTGATCGCCCAGCTGCGCGCCGAGCTTAACCTGGATGCGCCGATCCCCGTGCAGTACTTCAACTGGCTGACGCGTGCGCTGCAGGGCGACCTTGGCGTCTCCCTGCGCACCCACGAGCCGGTGACGCAGCTGATCGCCAGCAAGCTGCCTGTGACGCTGGAGCTGTCGCTGCTGGCGATGATCATCGCGCTGGTGTTTGGCATCAGCATGGGGATCCTCGCGGCGGTAAACAAAAACAGCTGGGTCGATCACGGGGCGAATTTCGTGGCGATCTCGGGGATCTCGATCCCGCACTTCTGGCTGGGGATCCTGCTGATTCTGGTTTTCTCGGTCAACCTGCAGTGGCTGCCTGCGTCCGGCTATGTACCGTTCAGTGAAGATCCGATCCAGAACCTGCGCACGTTGCTGCTGCCTGCCTCCGTGCTCGGTACGGGGCTGGCCGCCACGCTGATGCGTCATTCCCGCGCCTCCATGATCGCGGTATTAAAAGCGGATTATATCCGCACCGCACGGGCAAAGGGGCTATTGCCAAACGCCGTGATCTTAAAGCATGCCTTTCGCAATGCGCTGGTGCCGGTGATCACCCTGACCACGCTACTGTTTGGTGAATTGCTGGGCGGTGCGGTGTTGACCGAGCAGGTCTTCACCATTCCGGGCTTTGGCAAGATGATCGTCGACTCGGTATTCAACCGCGACTATGCGGTGGTGCAGGGCGTGGTGCTGATCGTGGCGATCGGCTTCTTGATGCTCAATCTTCTGGCCGACGTGCTCTACGTGCTTATCAACCCGAAAATGCGAGGTTAACGATGGCGGAACTGACAACTCAAACCGTTGCGCCTGCGCTGCCACGCGCGAAGAGCAGGGTGTTAACAAAATTCCTTGCCAATAAAAGCGCGGTGATCGGCGCGGTCGTGGTGGGCTTCTTCGTGCTGGTGGCGCTGCTGGCGCCGTGGATCGCCCCGTTCGACCCGGTGAAAGCCAACTTCCTGGCGGTGCGCAAAGCGCCGTCGGCGATGTACTGGTTTGGCACCGACGAGCTGGGGCGCGACATCTTATCGCGCATTATCTGGGGAGCGCAAACCTCGCTGATGGCCGGCTGTATGTCGGTGGTCATCGCTGTGGTTATCGGCGTGCCGCTGGGGCTGGTGGCAGGCTACTTCCAGAAGATGTGGGATGGCGTGATCTCACGCTTTATTGAAGCGCTGCTGGCCTGTCCGTTCCTGATCATGGCGATCGCGCTCGGGGCATTTTTAGGCCCGAGCCTGACCAACGCGATGATCGCTATTGGCCTCTCGGCGATGCCGATCTTCGCCCGCCTGACGCGCGGCCAGGTGATCGCCATTCGCAACGAAGAGTACATCGACGGTGCACGGGCGATTGGTCTGCCGGATCGCTGGATCATCATCAAATACGTACTGCCCAACGTCATGTCGCCGATTCTGGTGCAGGCCACGCTGGCGATTGCCTCGGCGATCATCGCCGAAGCCAGCCTGTCGTTTCTGGGGCTGGGACAGCAGCCGCCGAACCCGTCCTGGGGCTCGATGCTCAACACCGCCAAAGGTTTCCTTGAGCAAGCGCCGTGGATGTCTATTTTCCCCGGCGTGGCGATTTTCCTTGCCGTGCAGGGCTTTAATTTACTCGGCGACGGACTGCGCGATGCGCTCGATCCGCGCCACGACTAAGGAGTCATAATGACCAAAGCGCTTGATTTTACGTCCGGTTACGCTTCACGCCGCCCGCCGATGCTGGGCCACAACGCCGTTGCAACCTCGCAGCCGCTGGCGGCGCAGGCGGGTATGCGTATGCTCCAGCTGGGCGGTAACGCCGTGGATGCAGCGGTGGCAATGGCCATGGCGTTAACCGTTGTCGAGCCAACCGGCAACGGCATCGGCAGCGATGCGTTTGCCATCGTCTGGGACGGAGAAAAGCTTCACGGTTTGAATGCGTCGGGCCGCTCGCCTGCCAGCTGGCATGCCGATCTGTTTGCCGGGAAAACTGCCGTGCCGGAAATTGGCTGGGACGCCGTTACGGTGCCGGGCGCGGTATCGGGCTGGGTTGCCCTGGCGGAACGTTTTGGTACATTGCCGCTCACCACGCTGGCACAGCCGGCAATTGAGTATGCGCGCAACGGTTTTCCCGTCTCCCCGCTGATTGGCCATCTCTGGCAGCGTGGCTACAACAAGCTGAAAGACCAGCCGGGCTTTAGCGCCTGTTTTGCGCCGCAAGGCCGTGCGCCGCGCGTGGGGGAAATCTTCCGTAACCCGGCCCAGGCGAACTCGCTGGAACTGATTGCCAAAACTAACGGCGAAGCGTTTTACCATGGCGAGCTGGCACAAAAAATCGCCGCTTTCGCCAAAGAGCATGGCGCACACCTGACAACCGAAGATCTGGCAAACCATCGCGTAGACTGGGTGGACCTGCTGTCGCGCGATTTTGCCGGTGGCTCGGTACAGGAGTTGCCGCCGAACGGCCAGGGGATCGCCACGCTGATTGCGCTTGGCATTCTTGAGCAGTGCGGTATTGAGCAGCATCACCCGGATTCTGTGCAGGGGCTGCACCTCGCCATTGAGGCGATGAAGCTGGCGCTGGCGGATCTCGATCGCTACGTTGCCGATGAAGACCATATGGAGTTCGCGGCGAAAGAGCTACTGAGCGACCATTATCTCAAGGCGCGCGCGGCGCTTATCGATCAGGATAAGGCCTCTGATTTTGTCTACGGTTCACCGACCCAGAGCGGCACGGTGTACCTGAGTACGGCTGATGCCAGCGGCATGATGGTCTCATTTATTCAGTCAAACTTTATGGGCTTTGGCTCGGGGATCGTCGTGCCGGACACGGGGATCAGCCTGCAAAACCGGGGCTGTGGGTTTGTGCTGGATCCAAAACATCCCAATGCGCTGGCCGGCAGCAAGCGTCCGTTCCATACCATCATTCCCGGTTTTGCGATGGACGGAAACGGCAAACCGCTGATGTCATTCGGCGTCATGGGCGGGCCGATGCAGGCGCAGGGACACATGCAGATGGCGCTGCGCATCATGCTGCACGGCCAAAACCCGCAGGCGGCAATTGATGCCCCGCGCTGGCGCGTGGTGCAGGGCAGGGAAGTGATAGTCGAGTCGACGTTCGACCGCAACACCATTGCCGCCCTGCGCGAGCGGGGGCATCAGATTGTGGTGGAAGATCCGCTGCAGGATTATAACTTTGGCGGTGCGCAGGTGATTTACCGGATGCCGGAGGGACACTACGTGGCGGCAACGGAGAGCCGTAAAGACGGACAGGCGTTGGTGAGTTAAACGCGCGAGCAGCATTTGTAGGCCGGGTAAGGCGTAGCCGCCACCCGGCTTTTTTTTACCCAATACTAAACGGATCCGCATCCTGCCACGCAGGAAACTTCTCCCGATACTCCTTCAG
Organism: Enterobacter sp. V87_3; assembly: GCF_029967835.1. Taxonomy (NCBI): domain Bacteria; kingdom Pseudomonadati; phylum Pseudomonadota; class Gammaproteobacteria; order Enterobacterales; family Enterobacteriaceae; genus Enterobacter; species Enterobacter sp. V87_3. The sequence continues at coordinate 18,262 of NZ_JASCAM010000013.1, forward strand.
CGCCGTCAGCGACAGCTCCGCATCAATGCGCGTCGCCTGATGCGGCTCGGCGGTCGCAATAATCTCACCCTGCGGGTTAACCACCCGGCTGTCGCCGCGATAGTGATGCCCGTTGCCATCGGTACCCACACGGTTACAGCCCGCCACATAGGCCTGGTTCTCAATGGCGCGCGCCGTCAGCAGCGCCTGCCAGTGCAGGGAACGCGGGGCAGGCCAGTTAGCGACGTACAGCGCCAGATCGTAATCGTCGCGGTTGCGCGACCAGACCGGGAAGCGCAGGTCGTAGCAGACCAGCGGCAGGATGCGCCACCCGCGCCACTCGAACACCACGCGCTCGTTACCCGCCTCGTAATGATGGTGCTCATCCGCCATGCGGAACAGATGGCGCTTATCGTAGAAATGCACGTTCCCCTCAGGCTCAACCAGCAGGAAACGGTTTACCGCCCCACGCTCAGTTTGCAGAGCGGCGCTACCGGCAATCAGGGCGTTGGTCTGACGGGCTTTGGCGTGCATCCAGGCCACGACGTCATCCTGCGGCATCGACTGTTTCGCCGCTTCCATCGCAAAGCCTGTGGTGAACATCTCTGGCAGGACAATCACATCGCGCCCGGTAATCTCTTCCAGTTGACGATCGAAGTGGCGCAGGTTGGCAGGGCCATCCATCCACACTAAAGGTTGCTGCAAAATAGAAAGCTTTAAACCCGGCACGATTCAGACTCCTCACAAGACCGCTTTTTGACACTGTAGCACGTCATTACGGGAAAATGTGGCAATAAAAAACCCCGCGCGAGGCGGGGTTTAGGGAAGCGAAACGCGTTAAGCGGCTTCAGGTTTGCGGACCTTCTCCGGCAGCTTTACCGGCTGCGTCGCCAGCTCGTCCGGCTCGAAATCATCCACGTTGATGCTGCGCAGACGGCTCTCTTCGGCTTTCACCAGCAGGGCGGCTTCATTGTTATCAATAATGCCGCCGGCCAGGGCCTGTTTCGCCAGCTCATCCAGACGTGTGAACGGCAGGTTTTTGCCCAGCTGTTTGCAGATCTTCTGGTGAATCGGGTCGGCGGCCATCACGTCGAGCAGCGCTTCTTCAAGCAGACCGACCGGGTTATGCGACGTGGGTGCCAGATACTGACCGCGGCCAATACGGGAGCGGGTCGCGCTCGGTATTTGCAGGATCTTCGCCACTTTGTGGTCCAGCAGGTCGGATGGCGCAAGATGATGGCGACCGGTCGGGAAGATAGCCACCCGCAGCGCGCCCGCCACGAAGCGGTTCGGGAAGTTTGCCAGCAGATCGTCAATCGCCTGTTCAGCCTGATAAAGCGCATCCTGCACGCCCCAGTGTACCAGCGGCAGATCCGCTTCATGACGACCTTCATCGTCGTAACGTTTCAGGACCGCAGAGGCCAGGAATACCTGACTCAGCACGTCACCCAGACGGGCAGAGATACGCTCGCGACGTTTCAGGCTACCGCCCAGCACCGCCATCGACACATCCGACAGCAGGGCGAGGTTCGCGCTCAGGCGGTTCAGGTGCTGATAGTAGCGTTTTGTTGCGTCACCGGTTGGCGTGGCGCTGGTGAGGCCGCGCGTCAGGCCCAGCCAGAAGCTGCGAACCTCGTTACTGCCCACATGGCCAATATGTTTGAACAGTAGCTTATCAAAGGCATCCACGTCGTTATTCTGCGCAGCAGCCATCTCTTCCAGCACGTAAGGATGACAGCGGATCGCCCCCTGGCCGAAGATCATCATGCTGCGGGTCAGGATGTTTGCCCCTTCCACGGTAATCGCAATCGGTGAGCCCTGATAGCCGCGCGCCAGGAAGTTGCCTTCGCCGAGCATAATGCCTTTACCGCCCGCAATATCCATCGCGTCGATGATTGACTGCTGCGCGCGGTGGGTACAGTGGTACTTCACAATCGCCGACAGCACGGCCGGTTTTTCGCCGAGCATAATGCCGTAGGTAATCAACGATGCGGCGGCGTCCATCACGTAGGCATTGCCTGCGATACGCGCCAGCGGCTCTTCAATACCTTCCATCTTGCCGATGGAAATTTTGAACTGACGGCGGATATGCGCGTAAGCACCAATCCCCATCGCCACGGATTTCAGGCCACCGGTTGAGTTTGACGGCAGGGTAATACCGCGACCGACGGACAGACACTCCACCAGCATACGCCAGCCCTGACCGGCCATTTTCGGGCCACCGATGATGTAATCAATCGGCACAAAGATATCCTGTCCACGGGTTGGACCGTTCTGGAACGGTACGTTCAAAGGGAAGTGGCGACGGCCAATTTCAACGCCCGGGGTAGAGGTTGGGATCAACGCACAGGTAATGCCCAGATCTTCCTCGCCGCCCAGCAGTTTTTCCGGGTCGGAGAGCTTAAACGCCAGGCCCAGCACGGTAGCGATAGGGGCCAGGGTGATGTAACGCTTGTTCCAGGTGAGGCGCATGCCCAGCACCTGCTCACCCTGCCACTCGCCCATACACACCACGCCGGTATCCGGGATCGCACCGGCGTCGGAACCCGCTTCCGGGCTGGTCAGGGCGAAGCACGGGATCTCCTGACCGCGTGCCAGACGCGGCAGATAGTGATCTTTCTGTTCTTCAGTACCGTAATGCTGCAGCAGTTCGCCCGGGCCGAGAGAGTTTGGCACACCCACGGTGATCGCCAGGATCCCGGAGACTCCCGCCAGCTTCTGCAGCACGCGCGCCTGAGCGTAAGCGGAGAATTCCAGACCGCCGTACTCTTTCTTGATGATCATCGCGAAGAAGCGATGCTCTTTCAGGTAAGCCCACAGTTCAGGAGGCAGGTCGGCCATCTCATGGGTGATAGCGAAGTCGTTCGCCATGCGGCACGCTTCTTCCACCGGGCCATCGATAAAGGCCTGCTCCTCTGCGGTCAGGCGCGGCTGCGGATAGTTGTGCAGCTTTTTCCAGTCTGGATTGCCCTGGAACAGATCGCCTTCCCACCAGGTGGTGCCCGCGTCGATCGCCTCTTTCTCTGTACGCGACATCGGTGGCATCACCTTGCGGAAGCCTTTGAATACCGGCGCGGAGATCATCGACTTACGCATCGGCACCAGGTTAAGCGGCAGAAGGATGAGGGCCAGCGGAACTAAAAGCCAGATATTCCAAAGCCCTGCTACGGCAAGCGCTGCCGTCCATACCAGCAGGATCAGGCTGCTGAGGAAGAGATTGACGCGGTGATAGAACAACACACCGAGCAGAACAACGGTTGCGATAATGCTCAAAATCATCATAACGAAAAGCTCCCTTGCTTGTAGGAGGTCTGACCACTTGTGATGATATGGTTGTAGTTGATGTGAATTCCTTTAGCAATGTGTTTACAAAATAATTACAACCTGGTTCACATTGTTCGCGGTTAAGCCGGCACGAAAAAGCAAAACGCCGGACGTTTCGCAAGGCTTTAGCTTCTCGCTTTTAGTGGTATCCGGTACACTCCATCCTGTTATCTCATCAATACTGAAGGATTATCCTCATGTACCAGGATCTTATTCGTAACGAACTGAACGAAGCGGCGGAAACGCTGGCTAATTTTCTGAAAGATGATGCCAATATTCACGCGATTCAGCGCGCTGCGGTCCTGCTGGCCGACAGCTTCAAAGCCGGTGGTAAAGTGCTCTCCTGCGGTAACGGTGGTTCCCACTGTGATGCCATGCACTTCGCAGAAGAGCTGACCGGGCGCTATCGTGAAAACCGTCCGGGCTACCCGGCGATTGCGATTTCCGACGTGAGCCACATCTCCTGCGTAGGCAATGACTTCGGTTACGACCACATTTTTTCCCGCTACGTGGAAGCGGTAGGCCGTGAAGGCGACGTGCTGCTGGGGATTTCGACCTCCGGTAACTCCGCAAACGTGATCAAAGCGATCGCCGCCGCGCGTGAAAAAGGGATGAAAGTCATCACCCTGACCGGTAAAGATGGCGGTAAGATGGACGGTACGGCCGATATCGAAATTCGTGTTCCGCACTTCGGCTATGCAGATCGCGTTCAGGAAATTCACATCAAAGTGATCCACATCCTGATCCAGCTGATCGAAAAAGAGATGGTTAAGTAAGACTTCGCGGGGGGCATATCCATTGGGGCGCTGCCCCCGCTGTTGTGGAGGTGATGTATGTGCGAACTGCTCGGGATGAGCGCCAATGTGCCAACCGATATCTGCTTTAGTTTCACCGGGCTGGTGCAGCGCGGTGGGGGAACCGGGCCGCATAAAGACGGCTGGGGCATTACCTTCTACGAAGGCAAAGGCTGTCGCACGTTTAAAGATCCACAACCCAGCTTCAACTCGCCCATTGCCAAACTGGTGCAGGATTACCCGATAAAATCCCACTCGGTTATCGCCCACATTCGTCAGGCAAATCGCGGCGAAGTGGCGTTGGAAAACACGCATCCCTTTACCCGCGAGCTGTGGGGCCGCAACTGGACCTACGCGCATAACGGCCAACTGACGGGCTATAAATCGCTTGAAACGGGCAATTTCCGCCCGGTTGGAGAAACCGACAGCGAAAAAGCGTTTTGCTGGCTGCTGCACAAGCTGACGGAACGCTATCCCCGCACGCCGGGCAACATGGCCGCGGTGTTCAAATACATTGCGTTACTGGCGACAGAATTGCGCGAGAAAGGGGTATTCAACATGCTGTTGTCTGACGGGCGCTACGTGATGGCGTACTGTTCGACGAACCTGTTCTGGATCACCCGCCGTGCGCCGTTTGGTGTGGCCACGCTGCTCGATCAGGATGTGGAGATAGATTTTCAGAAGGAGACCACGCCGAACGATGTGGTCACCGTGATCGCGACGCAGCCGCTGACGGGCAACGAAGCCTGGCAAAAGATTATGCCAGGCGAGTGGGCGTTATTTTGCCTCGGGGACCGTGTAGTTTGACGCCAGCTGTGGGTGGACGACTTCGTGGCTCAGCGGTTTGCTGACCAGATAACGCCCATCCACAACCGAAACAACCGGCGGCTTATGGGTCTGTTCAAAGTAGTCGTAACCCGGCTTCAGCTGTTTCCAGAAATCCGCGTAGTAAGAGTATTTGTGACGCGCCATGTTGGCATCGGTCATGCGGAACGGATAAATGCTCACCTGCACGTTCGGCTGACCAAAGACCAGTGCGCCGGTCACGAACTGGAAAATCTCATCAATGCCCGTATCGGTCATCGCGTAACAGCCGACAGACACGCAGGCACCGTGGATCATCAGGTATTTACCCTCATAACCGTGGGCACGGTCGAAGGCATTCGGGAAACCGATGTTAATCGCTTTATAGAAACGGCTGTCAGGTTTTAGCTGGCTACGCTGAACATTGTAAAACCCTTCCGGACTCTTGAAGTCGCCCTGACGTTGTTTTGGACCAAGGCCCCCTGAATAGTTACAAATCTTATAACTATCAAGCAACTGATACGTCTCGCCCATTTTGACATACAGGTCGAGAGTGCGCTCTTCCTTGAAGATTTGAATATAAACCGGGGATCCCATTAACTGCTGCTTATATTCTTTGCTGATGGGTGTGGTTGAACTGTTGCTGCTGAGCAGCCCGGCAAACGACACACACGGAATCAGAAGCATCGCAATGAATAATGCGATTTTACGCATACTACTTGTTCCTTGATAAAACCATGACCAACTTGCCAGGACGGCAAAAGAGACCCGAAATCAGATTATTCTGGACAGGAGCGCTCACATTATCATCGCTATAGATTTTCGCAATAGCGAAGCTGTTAGTTTACACATTAGTTTTCCTTTATAAAGTGTGCAGACGCCGCTCGTATCACGGACGCTTCTCAATTTGCTTATGTTTACTGTATACTTATCCAGTGATGAGTGAGGGTTTACTATGCGCAAAATAATCCATGTCGATATGGACTGCTTTTTCGCTGCGGTAGAGATGCGTGATAATCCGGCGCTACGGGATATCCCTATCGCGATAGGCGGAAACCGCGTCCAGCGTGGCGTCATCAGTACCGCCAACTATCCTGCGCGCAAATTTGGCGTACGCAGCGCAATGCCTACGGCAATGGCGCTGAAGCTGTGCCCTCATCTCACCCTTTTACCGGGGCGCTTCGACGCCTATAAAGAAGCCTCCGCCCACATACGGGAAATTTTCTCCCGCTATACCTCGCTGATTGAGCCGCTTTCGCTGGACGAAGCCTATCTTGATGTCACTGACAGCCTGCATTGCCACGGCTCAGCCACGCTGATGGCGCAGGAGATCCGCCAGACCATCTCAGACGAGCTAAACCTGACCGCATCGGCAGGCATCGCGCCGGTGAAGTTCCTGGCGAAAATCGCGTCCGATCTCAATAAGCCCAACGGTCAGTACGTCATCACCCCTGAAGAGGTCCCGGCGTTTTTGAAAACCCTGCCGCTCGGTAAAATTCCCGGCGTGGGGAAAGTCTCTGCCGCCAAGCTTGAAAGCATGGGATTACGGACCTGTGAAGACGTGCAGCGCAGCGATCTGGCGATGCTGCTCAAGCGTTTTGGCAAATTTGGCCGCGTGCTGTGGGAGCGCAGCCAGGGGATTGACGATCGCGACGTGAACAGCGAACGGCTGCGTAAATCCGTCGGGGTCGAGCGCACGCTGATAGAAGATATTCACGACTGGTCAGATTGCGAAGCCATTATTACCGATCAGCTCTATCCCGAGCTGGAACGACGTCTGGCAAAGGTGAAACCGGACCTGCTGATTGCCCGTCAGGGCATCAAGCTCAAGTTCAACGATTTCCAGCAGACCACCCAGGAACACGTCTGGCCCCGGCTGAATAAAGACGATCTTATCGCTACGGCGAAAAAAGCGTGGGAAGAGCGGCGGGCAGGGCGAGGGGTTCGGCTGGTGGGGGTGCACGTTACGCTGCTGGATCCGCAGTTGGAGCGGCAACTGGTATTAGGGTTGTAGCGTGTATCAATCGTAGGCCCGGCAAGCGAAGCGCCACCGGGCATCAAACGGCTAATTACTTCGCAGGGATCGCCTTCAGCAGTTCCGTCAGCAGCGTCCAGTAGTGGCCCACGCTTTCGATATGAACCTGCTCATCCGGGGAGTGTGGCCCGGTGATGGTTGGCCCAATGGAAACCATGTCCATGTTCGGGTACGGTTTTTTGAACAGACCGCACTCCAGACCCGCGTGGATCACCTGGATATTCGGCGTGCTGTTGAACAGACGCTGATAGGTTTCACGTACCAGCGCCATCACCGGAGAGGTGGCATCCGGCTGCCAGCCCGGGTAGCTGCCTTTCGCGGAGGTGTTCGCGCCAGCCAGTTTACCCAGAGATTCCAGCATGCTCACGACATACTCTTTACCGCTGTCGATCAGCGAGCGGATCAGGCAGATGATCTCTGCGCTCTCATCGCTCATGGTGACCACGCCCACGTTCAGAGAGGTTTCTACTACGCCTTTCGCGACGTCGGAGTTGCGGATCACGCCGTTTGGCGTGGCGTTCAGCAGTTGAATGAAGCTGTCGCGTGACTGTGCGGTCAGCGCGGCTTTATCTGTAGAGACAGATTCCAGCACCACGTTCAGGTTTTTCTCTTTCTCAGACAGTTCGTTTTTCAGGATATCCAGATAAACGCTGGCGAGCTTTTTCAGCTCGTCTGCTTTTGCCGCAGGCACGGCCACGGTGGCGAAGGCTTCACGCGGGATCGCGTTACGCAGCGTACCGCCGTTGAAATCCACCAGACGCAGATCCAGGTCAGCCGCATGACCTGCCAGGAAGCGCGCCAGCAGTTTGTTGGCATTGCCGAGACCTAAATGAATATCGCCGCCGGAGTGGCCGCCTTTCAGCCCTTTCAGCGTCAGCTTGAAGGTCTCGAAGCCCGCAGGAACGGCTTCGCGGGAGAGCGGGAGGGTAGAGATGAAATCAATCCCGCCCGCACAGCCCATGTAGATCTCACCTTCTTCTTCTGAGTCGGTGTTGATCAGGATGTCAGCCTGCAGCCAGTTCGCCTGTAAGCCAAACGCACCGTCCATGCCCGCTTCTTCGGTCATGGTCAGCAGCACTTCCAGCGGGCCGTGCTCAACGCTGTCGTCTGCCAGCACGGCCAGCGCAGAGGCCATGCCAATACCGTTGTCCGCGCCAAGAGTGGTGCCGCGCGCTTTCACCCAGTCGCCATCGATGTACGGCTGAATAGGATCTTTGGTGAAGTCGTGAACGGTATCGTTGTTTTTCTGTGGAACCATATCCAGGTGCGCCTGCAGCACAACCGGTTTACGGTTTTCCATCCCTGCGGTTGCAGGTTTACGGATCAGGATGTTGCCCACCTGGTCACGCTCGGCGTACAGGCCTTTTTCCTTCGCCCAGCCCATAATGTGTTCGGCTAATTGTTCTTCATGGTAGGACGGGTGCGGAATGGAGCAGATTTTGGCAAAAATATCCCACAGCGGCTGTGGCGATAATTGAGACAGTTCAGACACGATAAGTCTCCTTGTCGGTGCGCTGCAAACAATGATGCAGGACACAGGGTTAGCAGGTTAATAGTTACCACAAGTCGGGCTTGCGAGATGAAACTGAGAATACCACTTTCTCTGGTTGCTGGTAGCATTAAGCATGTAAAAACTCAGGCTCAGGGCGCTAAACACTGGTTTTTAGTGCGTCAGATCTCTATAATCTCGCGCAACCTATTTCCCCCTTGAACACTTTTTAAGCCGTAGATAAACAGGCTGGGACACTTCACATGAGCGAAAAATACGTCGTCACCTGGGACATGTTGCAGATTCACGCACGCAAGCTGGCTGCGCGTCTGATGCCTTCCGAACAGTGGAAAGGCATTATTGCCGTCAGCCGTGGCGGTCTGGTACCGGGGGCGCTGCTGGCACGTGAGCTGGGTATTCGTCATGTCGATACCGTTTGCATCTCCAGCTATGACCACGACAACCAGCGCGAGCTGAAAGTGCTGAAACGCGCAGAAGGCGACGGTGAAGGCTTCATCGTTATCGATGACCTGGTGGATACCGGTGGTACCGCGGTGGCTATCCGCGAAATGTATCCGAAAGCTCACTTCGTGACCATCTTCGCGAAGCCGGCTGGTCGCCCGCTGGTGGATGATTACGTGATTGATATCCCGCAGGATACCTGGATTGAACAGCCATGGGATATGGGTGTGGTCTTTGTACCGCCTATTTCAGGCCGCTAATTCCAGTACGTAACTTTACACGCCCGGCCATGCCGGGCGTTGTTCTTTTTAGCCTCTGCCGCGTTACAATGGTCTCTTAATGACGTATCCATGGAGGCAACGCAATGACGCAGGCGAATCTCACTGAGACTCTTTTCAAACCCCGTTTCAAACATCCTGAGACGTCGACGCTGGTGCGCCGGTTTAACCCTGGCACCATGCCTTCAGTGCAGTCTGCGTTAGACGGCAAAAATGTCCCCCACTGGTATCGCATGATCAACCGCCTGATGTGGATTTGGCGCGGTATCGATCCCCGTGAAATCCTCGAAGTGCAGGCGCGCATCGTGATGAGCGAGGCCGAACGTACCGACAGCGAACTGTACGATACGGTCGTTGGCTATCGCGGCGGCAACTGGATCTATGAGTGGTCTAAACAGGCGATGCTCTGGCAGCAAAAAGCCAGCCAGGAAGAGGATGCCACGCTCAGCGGCCAGCACTGGCTGCACGCCTCAAACCTCTACAGCATTGCCGCCTATCCCCATCTTAAGGGGGATGAGCTGGCCGAGCAGGCTCAGGCGCTGGCCAATCGCGCCTACGAAGAAGCGGCTCAGCGGCTGTCGTGCCGCATGCGCGAGCTTGAATTTACCATCCCCGGCGGAGCGTCCGTAACCGGCTTCCTGCATATGCCGGAAGGCGAGGGGCCATTCCCGACGGTGCTGATGTGCGGCGGCCTCGATTCGCTTCAGATTGATTACTTCAGCCTGTTTGAGCGTTACTTTGCACCAAAAGGGATCGCCATGCTGACGCTGGATATGCCCTCAATTGGCTTCTCAACCAAGTGGAAACTGACGCAGGACTCGAGCCTGCTGCACCAGCATGCGCTGAAAGCGCTGGAAAATATTCCATGGGTTGATCATACCCGCGTGGCAGCCTTTGGTTTTCGCTTCGGGGCCAACGTCGCGGTGCGTCTGGCCTACCTTGAATCCCCCCGCCTGAAAGCGGTCGCCTGTCTTGGCCCGGTCGTCCATGCTCTGCTCAGCGATCCCGTGCGGCAGGGCAGCGTGCCTGAGATGTATCTGGACGTGCTGGCGAGCCGTCTTGGCATGCATGATGCATCAGACGAAGCGTTGCGCGTGGAGCTTAATCGTTACTCCCTTAAAACGCAGGGCTTACTGGGGCGGCGGTGTCCTACGCCGATGCTCTCCGGATTCTGGAAAAACGATCCGTTCAGCCCGGAGGAAGAGTCGCGTTTAATCACCTCGTCATCTTCCGATGGCAAACTGCTTGAGGTGCCATTCAGCCCGGTGTATCAGAATTTTGACAAAGCGTTGAAAGAGATCACGCGCTGGATCGCTCAGAGAGTGTGTTAATAGATTGCTAAATTTTGACGGTTTGGTAAAACAGTGGCTTCACAAAAGGAGATCGTAATGACGTTACCGAGTGGACACCCGAAAAGTAGACTGATTAAGAAGTTCATGGCTCTTGGCCCGTACATTCGAGAAGAGCAGTGTGAAGAGAATCGCTTTTTTTTCGACTGCCTGGCCGTATGCGTCAACGTGAAGCCTGCACCTGAAAGCCGTGAATTCTGGGGCTGGTGGATGGAAATGGAAGCAGAGGAAAAACGTTTCACCTACAGCTACCAGTTTGGTCTGTTTAATAAAGAAGGGAACTGGCAGCCTGCGCCTATCAAAGATCAGGAAGTGATCGATCGTCTGGAGCACACGCTGAAAGAGTACCTTGCCAAAGCAACGGCGCTGCTGGCAACGCTGGACCTGAAGCTGGAACCCGCCGATGATTTCTCAAGCGAAGCGGTTAAGCTGACGGCGTAAGGTCAGGTTGGTCATCCGGGTAAGGCGAAGCCGCCACCGGACAAAAAAAACCGGCATTATGCCGGTTTTTTATTACTGCAAAATCAGAACTGGTACGTCATCCCCAGGGCAACGATATCATCGCTGCTCACGCCCAGTTTATTATCGTCGTCAATCTGGTTGATTTTATAATCAACGAAGGCGGACATATTTTTGTTGAAATAATAGGTCGCGCCCACGTCGATATATTTCACGATATCTTCGTCACCGATCCCTTCGATATCTTTGCCTTTAGACTGAACATAACCAATGGATGGACGCAGACCAAAATCAAACTGGTATTGCGCCACGGCTTCGAAGTTTTGCGCTTTATTGGCAAAGCCGCCTGAAATCGGGGCCATATTACGTGTTTCAGAATAGATGGTCGCCAGGTAAATATCATTACCGTCGTACTTCAGGCCTGTTGCCCAGCCTTCCGCTTTTTTACCTTCGCCGCGCGCCTGCAGGTTTTGCTCGTTGGTACGATCAGAGCTAGCGTAAGCGCCGATGATGGAGAAATCGCTGCCGCCGAAGTCATAGCCCAGAGAGGTGCCGAAGCCGTCGCCGTTCTGTTTTTTAACGTCGCGGTTTTCGTTTTTGCCCTGGTACTGCAGGGTCATATCAAGACCATCGACCAGACCGAAAAAGTCGGTATTACGGTATGTTGCCAAGCCGCTGGAGCGTTTAGTCATGAAGTTATCAGTCTGCGCCAGGCCGTCACCGCCGAACTCCGGGAACATATCGGTCAGGGCTGCGACGTCGTACAGCGCGCCCAGGTTACGGCCGTAGTCGAAAGAACCGAAGTCTTTAATTTTAATCCCCGCGAAAGCAAGACGGGTTTTCTGAGAAGAATCGCTTTCTGCTTTGTTGCCAGCAAATTCTGCTTCCCAGCGGCCATAGCCGGTCAGCTGGTCGTTAATCTGCGTTTCGCCTTTAAAACCGAAACGGACGTAGGTCTGGTCGCCGTCTTTTGCATCATCATCGCTGAGGTAATGCATTGCTTTTACTTTGCCGTACACATCCAGTTTATTTCCGTTCTTATTATAAACTTCTGCTGCGTGAACCGATGCGGAAGCAACAACGCCCATTACCACTAATGCCAGAGTACTCTTGTTCATTTTCAATCCTGAGTGTTATATACGCGCTAAAATTCGCTGGACGATAAGCGCTTGCTTAAGTCCCGTGAAAAAACAGGAAGGGTTTTATCGTTCTCGAATGAACGTTTTATGACAAAGTAAGAATATGTTTAAAAAAGTCAGTTTTATTTTTTCTGTCATATAAGCGTCAAAATCTGCCGTTAGGCTTCCTGATCCCGCGCAACAAAGTGTTCTGCTTTATGCTAAGGCGGTTGGCAACGGGCCTGAGTCCTGTTAAAACGTTCGTTTGACTTCATTTCCCCTTATTGATGAACGGCAGATAATCATGAGTGACAGCCAGACGCTGGTGGTAAAACTCGGTACCAGTGTGTTAACAGGCGGATCGCGCCGCCTTAATCGCGCCCACATTGTTGAGCTTGTACGTCAGTGCGCTCAGCTGCATGCCGCAGGGCATCGTATTGTTATTGTGACTTCCGGGGCGATTGCCGCCGGGCGTGAACACCTGGGCTACCCCGAACTCCCCGCGACGATCGCCTCTAAACAGCTGCTGGCCGCCGTGGGACAAAGCCGACTCATTCAACTCTGGGAACAGCTGTTCTCCATCTACGGTATTCACGTCGGGCAGATGCTGCTGACGCGTGCCGACATGGAAGACAGAGAACGCTTTCTGAACGCGCGCGATACGCTGCGCGCGCTGCTGGACAACAATATTGTTCCGGTTATTAACGAAAACGATGCCGTGGCGACCGCTGAAATCAAAGTGGGCGATAACGATAACCTTTCCGCGCTGGCCGCAATCCTGGCGGGTGCCGATAAGCTCCTGCTTCTGACTGACCAGCAGGGCCTGTTTACTGCCGATCCGCGTTCCAACCCTGAAGCGGAGCTGATTAAAGACGTTCACGGCATCGACGATGCTTTACGCGCCATCGCCGGTGATAGCGTTTCCGGCCTCGGAACCGGCGGAATGGGCACCAAACTTCAGGCGGCTGACGTTGCCTGCCGTGCGGGTATCGACACCATCATCGCTGCGGGCAGCCGCCCGGGCGTTATTGGCGACGTCATGGAAGGGATCTCCGTTGGGACGCGCTTCCACGCGCAGGCGTCACCGCTGGAAAACCGTAAACGCTGGATTTTCGGCGCGCCGCCAGCAGGTGAGCTGACCGTTGATGAAGGGGCCACTGCCGCTATTCTGGAAAGGGGGAGTTCATTACTTCCAAAAGGAATTAAAAGCGTGACAGGCAACTTCTCGCGTGGTGAAGTGATCCGCATCCGTAACCTCGAGGGTCGCGACATCGCCCACGGCGTAAGCCGCTACAACAGCGACGCATTGCGCCGTATTGCGGGCCACCATTCGCAGCAGATCGACGCTATTCTGGGCTATGAATATGGCCCGGTAGCCGTGCATCGCGATGACATGATCATTCGTTAAGGAGCCAGAACATGTTGGAACAAATGGGTGCCGCCGCGAAGGCCGCCTCTTATAAACTGGCGCTCCTTTCCAGCCGTGAGAAAAACCGCGTGCTGGAAAAAATCGCTGATTATCTGGAATCCCAGGCATCCGAGATCCTGCTCGCTAACGAACAGGATTTGCTGGAAGCGCGTCGCAATGGCCTGAGCGAGGCGATGCTCGACCGCCTGGCGCTCAATCCTGCGCGCCTGAAAAGCATTGCCGACGATGTTCGTCAGGTCTGTAATCTGGCCGATCCGGTCGGGCAGGTGATTGACGGCGGGCTGCTCGACAGCGGTTTGCGTCTTGAACGCCGCCGCGTGCCGCTCGGCGTCATCGGCGTGATTTACGAAGCCCGTCCGAACGTCACCGTTGACGTGGCCTCTTTGTGTCTTAAAACCGGTAACGCCGCCATTCTGCGCGGCGGGAAAGAGACCTGGCGCACCAACGCGGCAACGGTGAAGGTCATCCAGCAGGCGCTGGAAGAGTGCGGCTTACCGGCGGGTGCCGTGCAGGCCATTGAAAGCCCGGACCGCGCGCTGGTGAACGAGATGCTGCGCATGGATAAATACATCGACATGCTGATCCCACGCGGTGGCGCAGGGCTGCACAAGCTGTGTCGCGAGCAGTCAACCATCCCGGTGATCACCGGCGGTATCGGCGTGTGTCATATTCTGGTGGATGACACCGCAGAAATTGACCCTGCGCTAAAAATTATCGTTAATGCTAAAACTCAGCGTCCGAGCACCTGCAATACCGTAGAGACGCTGCTGGTGCACCAGGGCATTGCACGCACCTTCCTGCCTGCGCTGAGCCAGCAGATGGCGCAAAGCGGTGTGACACTGCACGCCGATGCCAGTGCGCTGGTGCTGCTGAAGGACGGCCCGGCGAACGTGGTTCCCGTGAAAGCGGAGCAATACGATGATGAGTTTCTGTCGCTGGATCTGAACGTGAAGGTGGTCGCCGATCTCGACGACGCTATTGCGCACATCCGTGAACACGGGACGCAACACTCTGATGCGATCCTGACCCGCACGCTGCGCAACGCGAATCGCTTTGTGAACGAAGTGGATTCTTCAGCCGTGTATGTAAATGCCTCTACGCGATTCACCGACGGCGGCCAGTTTGGCCTGGGCGCGGAAGTGGCCGTGAGCACTCAAAAACTGCATGCGCGCGGCCCGATGGGGCTGGAAGCACTGACCACGTATAAGTGGATAGGCTTCGGCGATGATACCATCCGTGCGTAAATAACGGGCGGGTGATGCAAGTAGCCAATGGATTCCAAAGGCCTTAATGCATCACCCGCGCCATCACCTTTCCTTCTCGTCGCGGCTACGCCTGCAAACGATCCTTCACTCTGTTTTACCCCGTCAAAAGCCGGGTATCAGTGCATAAACAAGGCAATCAGAATAATGATTGGAATAGGAACGCCTAAAAAGAACAGCAATATCGAACGCATGTGAACCTCCCAAATTATCAATAATTATAAGTCACGCTGACGACCACCGAAGGTCGCACACAGGCTGGCGACGAAAGCACCAATCAGCAGTGAGATGAATGTCCAGAGAGTGATGTAGCTGGTGGTTTTCCGCGCTTCGTCAGCGGCCTGCTGGGCCTTGGTTTTGGCCTCTTTCAGCGCGTTCTGCGCTTTTTCGTAAGTAGCAGTCACTCGCTGTTCAGCTTCACTCTGGCTAATGCCCGTTTTCTGAGAAATCAGCTGGGCAACATATTGCTGGTCTTCTTTTGGCAGAGAACCTGTCGTAATACTGTGGGCGAAAATACCGGTGACTTCACCTAACTCCGCAGGGGAAACTTCTTGTTGCGGTGCAGGTCCAGGTGTCTGGGTATTTGTCGATACTGCCGACGTATTCGCGGTGTCAGTATTCATTGTTCTGAATAAAGACTGGATAAAATATTGCGTAGAGGGATCCGAGCCAGAGGTCGCATTTGCAACACCACCCATCGTGGCCGTGGCGGCGCCACCTGCTACCGCACCAATTGCTTTGGCACTTCCGCCGATAATAGAGCCAGCGGTGGTCGTTAATAATATTGCCGAGATAAGTGAAGCCACGGCCCAGGTCAAAAAGCCATGTGCTGTATCGCGGAAATAAACTTCGTTTGAGTGAGTTGCCACCCATTTAGTGCGTAAACGCCCGGCAAGATAGCCACCCATTCCCGATGCTGCTATTTGGGTGAAGGCAAGCCACACGATGGCAGCGATACCTACCGTCGAGGCATCCAGACCATCATTTTCCCAGGGAGAAATAGACGTCAGGCCTAATCCTGCGCCCAGCATAAGTAGAATCATGGAAAGAGAGGCCGCAGCGGCTGCACCTGCAAATATGGCCCCCCATGATACCGCGCTGTTGCTGGCGGCGGGCAGGGATGAATATGTCTCGGGATCCCGACGGAGGGTAGTGGGTTGGTCGTAAATTTGAGTCATATCTGTTGTCCTTTAAATTAACGCTAATCCTGACGCTTCGCGCTGAGAGGGGGAATTATTTGAGCGAAAACAAACGCCTTTGCACCATGAATTAACATAGCGTGATAATAATGGCCGAACCTGATAAATATAAACCGTGGAGTAAACGTCCATATCCAGTAAAAGATATAATTCCTACTGTCTATATGATACTAGTCGTAATTTGCCAGTTAGCTATAAATGCGCATAAAAAATATCACATGGAATTGTAAATATTTGTAATCAATCATCCTGAGCGAAAAGGTATACTCAGCGATAAAATAGAAACACCAATAAAATCAGAAACAACGCATTTGCATAATCCGCGACCCCAGCTATTATTGATATTTGGAACTAAGAGAACGCTATATAGGGATTAATATTGTTTATTCTCTCTCACCCTCGGCTGGACATTCACCTTGTAGATAAGATGCATCTGCAAAAGGGTAACCGACAATTGTTCCCTTTTTACGTATGCGCCCCAAAACAGACCTCAGGGCATGTGGTCTGGCGAGGCTGTTCCTGATCCTGACGCAAAGATGTGCCACCGGGTGGATGAAGCCGAAGGCAAATGTACTTTTTGTGCGTAACGAAAACCCGTGTGATGCAAAAATAGACGTTCGATTCAAAAGGGCATTGACGCATCCCCCGGTTAGATCTACTCTTTCGCCCCGTGGTTACGCTCGTAACCGGCCTCTCAGGGCCGATATAGCTCAGTTGGTAGAGCAGCGCATTCGTAATGCGAAGGTCGTAGGTTCGACTCCTATTATCGGCACCACTCTAACGTCTCCCCAAGTCTACTAAAGTTCACTGAAACCCCTTATACTCTGCGCTTTACAGCCCCTTTTAGTATTTCTACGTCTACTAAAGTTCCCTGAAATCTACGGTAGTTTGGGGGTACTTATGGGGGTATATGCTGTTCGGTCTAGAGGAGGTACCCCCAAGTGAAACTAAACGCCCGGCAGGTGGATGCCGCCAAACCTAAAGATAAGCCTTACAAGCTGGCTGATGGTGGTGGTTTGTATCTCCTGATTAAACCTAATGGCGGCAAATACTGGCGGCTCAAGTATCGTGTAGCCGGCAAAGAGAAGCTGTTAGCGCTTGGTGTGTATCCTGAAGTCACATTGGCCGATGCTCGGGCAAAACGTGAAGAAGCGAAAAGGGGTATCGCTGGGGGTATCGATCCTATGGAAGCGAAACGGGAGGAGAAGATTGCCCGTGAAATTCAGTTAAACAACACCTTCAAAGATATTGCCCTTGAGTGGCACAGCAGCAAACTAAAAAAATGGTCTGCTGGTTATGCTTCAGACATCCTCGAAGCCTTCAATAAAGATGTGTTCCCATACATTGGCAAAAAACCAATAGCAGAAATCAAACCGCTTGAACTGTTGAATGTGCTACGGCGCATTGAAGGGCGCGGCGCTACCGAAAAGGCAAGAAAAGTTAGGCAGCGCTGTGGGGAAGTTTTCCGTTACGCAATAGTCACCGGTCGAGCTGAGTATAACCCCGCCCCGGATCTCACCAGCGCGATGCAAGGGCACGAGTCCAATCATTTTCCTTTCCTCACACCTAAAGAATTGCCTGATTTCTTCAATGCGTTGTCAGGATATTCAGGAAGCGAGTTAGTAGTTTTGGCTGCTCGTTTGCTGATTATCACCGGATTGCGTCCCGGCGAACTCCGTGGGGCATTTTGGGATGAAATCAATATCAGTAAGGCGGTCTGGGAAATACCCGCCTCACGCATGAAAATGCGTCGCCCTCATGTGGTGCCATTGTCCAGGCAAGCTCTTACGCTTATTGGTCAGATCCAAGAGCTAACAGGCAATTACCCGCTTGTGTTCCCAGGCCGTAACGATCCGCGAAAAACAATGAGTGAAGCCAGCATAAACCAAGTCTTTAAGCGGATTGGCTATAACGGAAAAGTCACCGGGCACGGTTTCCGGCACACCATGAGTACCATCCTGCACGAACAGGGCTACAACACCGCGTGGATTGAAACGCAGCTGGCACATGTCGACAAAAACTCTATTCGAGGAACGTACAACCACGCCCAGTATCTGGATGGCCGCCGCGAAATGCTCCAGTGGTATGCCGACTATATGGAGGCCTTGGAAAACGGCGAAAATGTAGTGCATGGAACGTTTGGAAAAAGCGCTTAACTGTATGTATAGACAGTGCTAATTGACAGTAGTAGACTTCAGTAGACGAACAATAATTAGGCATTGTCTAGGCTGATCACCGAAAACCCGCGCACCTCTGCGGGCTGGCAATGCCACCAGATAGAGGACGCGAGGTGGCGTATGCTTAATCCAGCAGTAGAGCTCAAAGCAAAAAAACAGCAGTTTATAAGCATTAGGGAATTGATTGCTCGAATTGAGGCAAAATTCCCTGATATGACAAGGGATCAAATCGCAAATTGGATAATCATTAAACTTGATGAAGAACAAGAATACGCGCCGAGTCTATTAATACAAGACTCTCGTGGAATCACCAGACGACCAACCTTCGGTGATCCTTCTTTTAGTGCTTATGAAATGCTTAGCAGTGTTATGGCAAACCCTACTATGGATGAACCTCCTTACGAGGGATGGACTCCATCTATGACACAAGAAGGCCAAGAGCAAACCTCTAGCTCTTCAGATCTCAATTTTCATGATGATATTCCATTTTAAGGTGATGCTATGAATTCATTTGATTTTATAGGATTTAATCGTTCAGAGATTGAGAAAACGTTAGGCCTTAATCTGCATGATAATTTATTGGAATATAACATTGGGTTAAAGAAAAGTTTACCAAGTTGGCTTGTTCCATATCTTTCAAGAGATAGCATCTCTCTTAGTGACTCTGCACGTTTAATTGTTGGCGCAAATCCAAGAGAAAATATTACAGGTGAAAAATCTCACGAATATGAAGCTTATAAAGAATCTCTCTGGGATGCGATTGATAATTCAAAACTAACCGCAAGGGATATTTCCCACTACGATAACATGGATCATGATCGGCGTGATTGTATGCTCGTGCGTAGTGAGGTTGAAAAATGGGTTACAGAACATAATTTCAACTGGCCTTTACCCTTACAGCAACCAACTGTAAATGAACAAACAAATCAGGTCTATCTAGATCAATGGGGGGAGTTCCCCGGTAAAAACACTGCATTGATGATGATTGCAGGTATGGCTATCGCCCTCGAAAAATCAAGTAAGAGCTATCGAAATGGTGAGCGCCTGAACAAACTGGCAATTGCTCGTGCGGTTGCACAGAACCTGGCTACTCTGGGATATCAAGGGATGGTAGTGACGGAAAAACAGATGACAAACCTCATAAAGGAGGCTTTGGAAGTCACATTTCCAGAAAGCGATGGTTAGCATTTCCAAAGTTAATGTGAACGCGGGTCTCAACTTCCAAAGTCTCGCGTTCATGCTTTAGTCATTTCCAAACGCACTTAAAAAAACGATTTTATGGCCTGTAGGCTATCTGTCATCCCTTCCAACAATCTTATATCGGTTTCCACAATCATAGTTCTAGTTCTGATTAAATTATTCTCGTGAACTTCATTAGACGACACGAGGTATATATGTCTTATTCATTAATTAGATTTGCAGAAGTACAGAAACGAACAGGCTATAGCAAAGCGTGGATCTATCGTCTCCTTAAAGAAAATCGCTTTCCACAATCAGTTAAAATTGGAGCCCGATCTATCGCATTTGTTGAAAGTGAAATTGACGAATGGATAAGCCAGAGGATCGAAGAGCGTGATGCGTTAATTTCCACAAAGCCACAACTGTAACTTAGCCCGGGGAAAACTAATATGACTATCAAAAATGCCCGTGCCGGGCAGGGTCTTGCTCACCCAGAAAACAGCAGTGATGATATTTCGGTCATTAAATTTGAGGCCGCGAAAGTCCGTATTGTTAAGATCAACGGTGAACCGTGGTTCGTTGCAAAAGATGTTTGCGCGGCGCTGGAACTATCCAATTCGCGCATGGCGTTGCAGGCTCTGGATGATGACGAGAGAAATACCGTAACTTTAACTTACGGTATTCGCGGGAACCCAAATCATAGCGCTGTCTCTGAATCTGGTTTCTACAAGCTGATCGCCCGCAGCCGTAAAGCTATTACGCCGGGCACATTCGCCCATCGTTTCAGTAATTGGGTATTTCGCGAGGTTATCCCTTCTATCCGCAAAACTGGCTCTTATGGTGTGCCGTTCGTGTTCCTGAATGACTACAGCCGGCGCATGGCTGCTTATCAGCAGGAGGCCAGCAAACGCGGGTATAAGTTGCAGCAGTGTAAGGCAGTAAAAGAGGCTCTTGTGCGGGAGGAGAGCCAGCTATGGCGTAAGTATCAGCCCGAGCTGTTAGGCGAAGATTGTCATAAGCCGTTTACTGAAGTTCGCCCTTTAACGGATGAAAAAAATTGAGTTCGTGAATAACTTGCGTGCTCTTGCGATGTTGAGCACTCAAAATAAGTTTGTCGCGACAGCTCACTAAACAATTCGAAAAGGTTAATGCCATGAAGAACATTTATGCCCATCTGGGGCAGGGCTTCGCTCACCCCAAAAACTCCTTGCCTTGTTATTCCGCTGAAGGGTATGCTTTAAAAGCACCGGCAAAATCTGGTGCCAGGATTGGCGTCCTGAATGACTGTATGGCGACACATGACGCGCCAAGCGTCTTTTTTTGTGCCGTTGATCCGTCTCACCTATTTTCACGCGTTGTGGTTCAAAACCGCTCTGCTAGCAAAATTATGGTGGGCTGGGTGGGGGCGGAGAAATCCGCGCCGGAGTCCATACAGTCCGGTTACGCCAACCCTGCTCAGTCCACCACCAGTGAAATTGGCGTTTCCGGTGGTGGTTATCTAGACCACTGTATGGAGGCTGCCACATGGCTACTACCCCAACCCAAAAACTGCCCAAGTTCACCTGGCTTTTCCTCGGTACGCCGAAAGACCGGACCTGCACTCCCGTTGTTATCCGCATCGTTGCCGACAGTGAGCAAGAAGCCCGCGAGTTTTATTCCCGCTGGGATCTTATCTTTGCCGCCAAAATTCGCTCTGAATGTTCGCTTTATCAGTACAGCAGCGGCGCGTTTGAACTGGATGTTGCGAAACTGGGAGGTAGCCATGTTTAACCTCCAGACCTTGACAGCTAAAGCCCGCGAGCTGCGCGGCAACGTGGTAAGAGCTACTACCACGAAAGGTACCCGCACCATGACCCCCGTTTACGAACGGGAAGAGCAGCGCAAACTGCGCGAACGCATCCAGCAGACCCAGCCAGAATGGGTTTTACTCTGGTGGGATATTGCTACCGTTACCGGCTGGCGTACCAGCGACGTGTGCAACTTCCGTTACTCCTGCATCAACTGGGAAACCGGCATAGCAACAATCATCGTGGCGAAGCAGACCAAAGCAGCGGAAGCCAGAGCGACCCGGAAGGGGATCGAGATTGTTCGCCAGCAGCGCAAGGACGCTGCCCGGCTTGCTGGCGATCACATTGGGTACATGCACTGGGATAGCGTGAGCTGCGACGAGCTGGCCGCCGGCATGACGGAAGAAGAACAGGCGATCGTGTTTGAGCTGGTGGCAAAGGCTGAAGTGAAGCACGACACCAAACAGCTGCCGCCGGGCATCATCAAACGACTGCAGGAACGCATGGAGCGCAATCTTATCGGTGACGACCTGGTATTTTCCCGCAGCCAGATTGAAAGTAACCGTTGCCAGTCTCTGGAAGGTAGCGTGAGCCGCCAGACGATCTGGAAGAAACTGCACAACGTAATGCTGTGGTTTACCCGCGTGGTAAACACGCGTCTGCGCCTGAGTGCCTATTCCAGCCGCAAGATTGCCGCCTTTAATCTCATGTCCGCCGGCGGCGAACAGGGCTTGCTGGTCGCCTCTGAAATGCTCGGGCACAGTAACCCGGCAATCACCCGAACTTACCTCCAGTTAGGCAGTAAGGCCTCCGCCATTCAATCCCGTCTGGCCATGGAGGTATCTGTATGAAAATGGTTATCCAATTTTGCCGTCTCGGTGCTTTTCTCGATCACGTATCTGAGCAATTAAATAGCGCGCGATATTGTTTTGCCCGCCAGTCATTAAGGGACGGGGAGGAGAAATTATGACTCCTGTTTACGATCTGGTTCGCCGGGCCGACGGCAAAAACGTTTTCAGTTTCCCGGCCGGCGGCCGCTATCTGGTGGACACGTCAAACGGTCTTCAGTCGATGCGCCCCCTTATGGACGACGAGATCATTTTTACGGTGGAGAGTGCCGCGCGCTTTCTGAAGAAAATTGGTTATCAGGTAATCCCGCCAGCGGCGTGAGGTAAAAAATTATGACGATTAAAAAATCCGGCTTAGCTGCTGGTGGCCGCGCTCACCCTGAAATCAGGCCGGGCGATAAATGGAAGGACGGGCGGGGCAACATCGTAATTATCGAAAGTTACCGATTCGACAGAGTGACATATTGCCGCGAGGGGTACAGCTCACCGTGTTTTTGCACGCCAGAAAGACTGGTGCGGGAATTTGAATTTGTATCTTCCGCGCCGGTCGCTGGCGAAAAAGATATCGACCGAATTATGCGGGTGCAGGGCATCGAACGAATTCGGGTTATGCGGGAAATCATCAGGGAGCGAGGGAACAGAAAATGAAGAATGCACCAAACCTTAAAAAGCAGCCGGCGGATCTCATGGAGGAGTCAATTATCTTTGCCGGCGCTGATGCCTGGACGTTCGCCAAAGCATGGCAGGAAATGAACCCGATTGGTGACACCGTGCCGCCGGTCGTGCTGGATAAAAAGCAGCTGGCGGAGCTGGAGAATATCCGGATTGTGGATGATGGCCGGCTCTATGCCCGGGTATGCCGCGGCGGGCATCTGACCGAACGGCAGATTACCATTCTCGCGACAAAGCTGGCGGTGGCCGGCGTGGAGCGCGCGCAATTCTACTCTGAAGGTTATCAGCTTCTGGAGGACTGGACGCCGCAGCTGCCTCGCCTGAAAGCCGATGCGGAAGCCGGCAAAAGCATGGTGATCGGCAAACCGCTGACGGATGTAAACCTCCGCGACCTAGCTGATAACGAAAAGGCGCTCATACTGGCCGCGCGTTACACCGGCATTGCAATCAACGAAAACAGCGAAGTTGTGTACGTCTACCGCGCCGGCATCTGGGAGAAAACGTCACTGCTCGAACTGAGCCGCGAAATGGTGGCTATCTACAACGAGAACAAAACCAACTTCAGCAAGCGCGCGATCAACAACGTTATCGACGCCCTGAAAATCGTTATCCCGGTAATGGGGGAGCCGCGGCGCAGCCTGATCCCCTTTGCTAATGGCGTCTACGATATGGAAACCGGCGTTTTCTACGAACACAGCCAGGATAACTGGCTGACCAACCATAACGGCGTGACCTATACGCCGGCGGTGCCGGGCGAAAACCTCCGCGACCACGCGCCGAACTTCCATAAGTGGCTAAGTTACGCATCAGATAGAGACGCAATTAAGATGCAGCGTATCGCTGCGGCGCTCTTTATGGTGCTGGCGAACCGGTACGACTGGCAGTTGTTCCTCGAGATAACCGGGGAGGGCGGCAGCGGGAAAAGCGTCTTTACCCACATCGCCACGATGCTGTCCGGCGCGCATAACACCGCCAGCGGGAATATGGCGGCGCTCGACAGCGCGCGCGGGCGGGCGCAGTTCGTCGGCAAGAGCATGATAACCCTTCCTGACCAGCCCAAATATTCAGGAGAGGGCACCGGTATAAAGGCTATCACCGGCGGGGATGCGGTCGAGATCGACCCGAAGCACGAGCACCAGTACACCGCCGTTCTGCGGGCGGTGGTTGTGGCCACGAACAACACGCCGATGATTTTCACCGAACGTGCCGGCGGCGTTTCCCGGCGCCGCGTAATTTTCCAGTTTAACCGGCGCGTCAGCGAAGAGGATAAGGATCCCGACCTGGCAGAAAAGATATCCGCTGAAATCCCGGTGGTTGTTCGCCGGCTGCTGGCGAACTTTGCGAACCCGGAAAAAGCGCGGGCGCTTCTGCTGGAGCAACGGAACAGCGAAGAGGCATTAGAGGTGAAACAGAAAACGGATCCGCTTTATGCCTTCTGCGCGCATCTGGAGCGGCTGGCTGATTGTGCGGGAATGATGGTCGGAAACCGCAATCCGCCTCACTATCCGCGAATTTATCTCTATCACGCATATCTGGCATTCCTGGAGGCCAACGGTTTCGACAAGCCGCTGACGCTGAATAAATTCGCAGAGGGGATGGAAAGCGCGATGAGGGAGTTTAATCACGAGTACCGTAAGGAACGGAGAGCCCGTGGCATGGTGACTAACGTCGAACTTTCGGAAAGTGCGGAAGACTGGTTACCTCAGACGCATCCTGTAGCCGGTCATAAAGAATGAAGTTCAGATAAATATGGAGAAAGGTATACATGGTATACATCGAGAGAATAATTTATATATAAATCAGTGAAATAAGCCATGTATACCTTGTTTTCAGGTATACACAGGGTGTACATGGTGTTCATTCTCACATTAATCATCTGATGGTTTATTAAACAGAATGATGTATACCGTGTAGACCTGAAATCCCAAAATGTAGGCTGGTATTCATGGATTAATATATTGTTTTATAAGTATTTTGTTGCCTTTGTGAACACCATGTATACCTTGAGGGCAAATTCTTTAAAACGCATCCACTCTTTTCACGTTGTGCACCCCTGCAATTTCATTAACATCGTTTCATAAATCGCAATTAATTATTTGATTGTTGCGATTAATGGAACTTCAACGGTCGCTATTAAAGGGGGCATCATGAGCAAGGTTAACGTTAAGCCCGTTTTGCTGAATGGGGAGCAGATTCAGGCTCTGAAAACCATTCAGGAGAGGGAGCGCCAGAAGTCGGGCATGGGGATCGCGCCGTCAATCCATGCTGTTGCGCGCAAGGTATTTGATGCAGGGCTATCAAAAATGGAGGCTGGCCAGTGAGCTACTCAATCAAAATAGGGAAACATAGCATCGAGCTGGCAGGTTATGCCGGTAAGGTTGTTGCGCCGAATACTCAGATGGCCGCTTTATTCCGTGGTATGGCGGGCGAACTCACCAGCCTGAGGACAACGGCGCAGCAGGCCGAAGCTGAGGCGGATTTGCTGGACGTTATCCGCAACGATCCGGATCTGAACGAACAGGCAAAAAACCGCAGGGCAGGTGAAGCCCGGAACCCGGACACGCTCAAAGACTTTACCCGCGGGGCGGCAGCCGTAAGCGAGCAGGCCGCAAACATTCTCGATTACCTGAAGAACAAGCTCGCGCCGGTTAATCCACTGGCAACTGATGATGTTCAGGGATTCATGCGTGACAGTGAAATGCGCCAGGCATTCGCCCGACTGGATCGCCGCAGCCAGGAAAAAATGCTGCTGTCGATGCACAGTGGAAAGCATCAGGAGCTGGCGGACGCTTTACTAAGGGCGCACGCAGTGTGTTCTGGACTCGATACGGAACAGCTAAAACGTCTCGGCTTCTCCCGTATCGCATCGGAGAACGGGCAGGTGATTAGCGCGGTTGCCGAGCTGGTTGATGCGGTAAGGAAGGACGTCGCACAAATTACAGCTGTCCGAACCTGGTATAACAATCTCGTTTACGGGAAGAACGACGATCCATCAGAAGTTCTGCCCCGCATGACCGGCCTTGATCAGTTAAGCGAACATGTCAGCGCGATGCTCAAAGGCAGCCAGCGGCAGACACATTCAGAAGAGAAGCAGGCCGCCTGAGGGCGGCTTTTTTCTGCCCGGAGGGAAACATCACGATGCTATTAAGTAAATCAGCCTACGCCAGGCATATGGGCGTCAGCCGGCAAACAGTTTACGGCTGGATAGCCCGCGGTGAAATTGTAATTTCAGGCGATAAAGTGGATGTCGAAGCATCGCAGGCTAAACAAAATTCTGCTGGTGCTGGTGCTGGTGCTGGTGCTGGTGCTGGTGCTGGTGCTGGTGCTGGTGATCGTCACAATGCAATGACGTGGGCGCAGGCCGCCGCGTGGGTATGGGGGCATGACAGCGGTAAAGAGCTGCCGGCTGATATTAATGCTGGACAGCGAATAAAGGCAGCAGCCGCTGAGCTGGGTTTTGATGTTCAGCACGAGCCCGATGAACAATTGCTGATTCTCTTCCGGCCGGATGAAGAAACCCACTGCTTCTATGGCAAAGACCGTGCAGCAGGCGCTTTACGGTTTCTTCGTTCTGAGCTGGCCTACGTTGCCACAATGCACCCCGATACGCCGGATGACTGGAGCAAAATAAGATTAAGGGCGCTCTGCCTGCTGGACGGCGAAAAACTGTAAACCCCCCAGCCCCTCAAACTTGACACTTTTTCACGAGAAACTGGGAAAAGTGTCAACCCAACCTAACGGATCCTGACGCCTACGAACAGCAGCTACAGCAGAAGTGTAAAGGGCTGGCGTTGAGATTTGTTGAGCCTTGGCTGTTAACTTTTGTTAATCCTGATGCGAAGCAGGGCAGGTGTCAGCCTGTTATGGTTTGTTATGCCTTACTAGGGAAAACTAGGGGGAAGTGTCAACTGCTACCGCTTCAGAAAACTTCAGGTACACGAACTCGTGAAGGGGAGGTGTTAAGCACTCCCCCTTTGCAATCATCCTCGAGCCTCTTTCAGATCGCTGTTCTGGTTTGCCCGGACGCTGGCGTTCAGATTGAGTTGTCAAAAGTTGTCACCCACCGGCAGCGCCAGCGGGGATTTTTGGCAGAACGCGCTCTAAGTTACAGTTGCTTCAAACAGTTATCATTACTGAAGTTAGAGCAAGATTGGCTCTTTTACTACTAATCGATAAGCCAGATGAACTGATTTATGCAGTGTAACTGAGATTAAAGCGGATAAAAGTTTAAGACCTAATGCACAACTTTTATCGTAAAAAGTTGCGTCTTAAGCATCAAAATGTGATTAGCTGATGTAGAAGGCTAGTTAGTAGAATTGTATGCACTTGAAAATGTTGCTTTGTGTTAAATCAATTACAGAAATTGTTCTTAGGAGAACGATAGATGAAACTTAGTGAGTTCATGGGATCATACGTAAATCATCCAGTTGTGTTTGTTGGTGCAGGTTTCAGTCGCCGATATTTAACTGGTACGTACTCATGGCCTGAACTGTTAAAAAAAATTGTTTATGAAATGAAAGGCAGCTATGACTTCTATTTTGATTCGGCTGGTAGGAATGCAAATTCATTGGGAGAGGTTGATCTTCCAAAGGTGGCAAGTGAAATAGAAATTGAATTTAACAGATTATTAGAGTCAGATAGGAACGGGAAATTTAAATCCATAAATGACCGATACTATGAATATGCTGCTTCTGGAAACTACTCGGCTAGTCGAATAAAAATATTTATATCTGAGCTTGTTGATCTCCATGAAACAAACAATAATGAAAGTTAT
Organism: Enterobacter sp. V87_3; assembly: GCF_029967835.1. Classification (NCBI taxonomy): domain Bacteria; kingdom Pseudomonadati; phylum Pseudomonadota; class Gammaproteobacteria; order Enterobacterales; family Enterobacteriaceae; genus Enterobacter; species Enterobacter sp. V87_3. The sequence continues at coordinate 45,680 of NZ_JASCAM010000013.1, forward strand.
GCAACAGAAATGGAGTTATTTGCTAAGGCTAGTAGAAATATAGGGTCCATTATCACAACAAATTATGATAGATTCATTGAGACTCTAATTGGTTTTAAACCTATTATTGGTAACGATATTTTATTAAGCAACCCTTACGGGTCTGTTTATAAAATACATGGCTGTGTATCTCATCCAGAGTCAATTGTAATCTCTGAATCGGATTATGAAAGATTTCGCGTTAGCAATCATTTAATTAGGGCTCAATTAATTTCATTATTCATTCACAACCCAATTATTTTCATCGGTTATAGTATTAGCGATGAAAATATTAGAGATATATTAAAAACTATTTTCTCGTACATTTCAAAGGATTCTGATTTGGCAGATAAAGTCAGAAAGAATTTCCTTTTGATAGAACGTGAAGAAGGTAGTGACTCTCTAGAAGTTTTAGAACATGACGTAGTTATTGAAAATATCGGCAATATAAAAATTAATAAAATAAAAACTGATAACTTCAGTGGTGTTTTTGAAGAGTTGGTAGGGCTTAAACTTCCTGTTTCATCTATGGATATTAGGAAAGTTGAAAGTGTAATGAGAAAAATTAAAGAAGGAGGTTCTGTAAAAGTAAAAATTGTAGGTGATTTGGATAGTTTATCTAATGATGAATTAGTTATGGCAGTTGGTTCAGTTCAGAAAATTACATATCATTACCAATCAGCTTCAGAAATGGTTATGAATTACTTTGATATAATGGATTCAAGAAATGATGCTCTAATATTGTTGTTGAATAAAATAAAAGTTTCGCGTAATCAGTACTTTACCGCTCGTGGTTTTTCTACCATTTGTAACGAAATTCAAGGTATTGAAGATCTAAAAGAGAACCAAGAAAGGAACTTAAATACTTATTTTGACTCAATTGATCCTTCAGAGAAAATTGATTGCGATACAGTTGATGAAATACTTGCTTTAGGATTTAAAACTTATAAAACTGTGCGCATTCTTTTCTACAATATTTACGTGGATAATATTAATTTAGATAATGTGGCCGATTATCTGCGAGAGGGCGTAGCACTTGAAATTCTACCTTCAGACTATAAAAGACTAGTTAGTTTGTACGATTATAAGCGCTATCCTGACGAGATGTTTTTGTAATGATTAATTAAATCCTTTAAGTTTCGAGATAATGATTTTATTACAATGATATAATTTATACTTACAAAATTTTGAGGGTGGTATGAATATTTTTTCATTTGATTGCTTCGATCTTCGAGTTGTCCTTAATCCGCATAATTTTTACGTAGGGCAAGCAAAATCTAGACTTTTATCACAATTTTCAGATCTTAGTGCTGAATGTGACCTGGAAGAGGAAAGATATCTCGAACGTACGGCTAAAAACTTTGACCCTGAAAGAGATGATCCAGCAGAGGCTTGCGAAAATGCGACACAAATAGGTATAGCACATATGCATTCATTGATGGATATGAAAAATACTGTCACTCTAGCTATGAATGCTGGAATGTACCACAGGTTCGATAAACAGTTACGTGATTTAATTCTTCGAGAATTTCGTCATTGGAATAAGTTAAAAGCTATAAAAGATATTGTCTGGCGTACTAGTTTTGAGCGAATTATAGAATTGATGGAGTGGATAGGTTTCGATGTGAAAAATAAACCATATTTTCATCTACTAGATGCCTGCCGCCTTGTTGTAAATGTATATAAACATGGAGATGGGGTGGGTCATGAGACCCTGTTGCAACGGTATCCAAAGTATTACCAGCAATTATTTGGAGAAGCTTTAACTAGCCATGAGAATCTACAAATAACAGAATCCGATTTTGACGAGTTCAGTTCAGCAATAGTAATGTTCTGGCAAGATCTTCAACAACATTGCCAAAGCGAACTAGCCTTAGGTATCAATCCAACATGGTGGCCTGAAAAGGCTATTAACAAAGATGTTAGACGAAATTGCTAACGTTTTTTGCTAGTAATATAAAGTTCACTGCATAAAAAACATTCAAAAAATCTTTAGAAGTGAACACATGGGGGTATCTTTGGGGGTACCTCTTCGCTTTTTTATAGCAAAAAACAATAAAAACAATTATTTAGGTATTGCCTTTTGTTCCTATTATCGCACCACTCTTACGTTTCCCCCAAATCACTATAGATTCTCCCCTGCATTTTGTTGGTAGTCTGTATCTACCTATTAAACTTCTTGGCGATAAATACCGGCTGCTTAAATAGTGTATCGCCGCCAAATAGAAGCCGTTGAACTGGGTTTTGATGTTTAGCACGAAACCCAATGAACAACTGCTGATTCTCTTCCGGCTGGATAAAGACATTCACAGCTTCTATGGCAAAGACCATGCAGCGGGCGCTTTACGGTTTGTTCGTTCTGAGCTGGCCCACGTTGCCAAAATGCACCTTGTTACGCCGGATGACTGGAGCAAAACAGGTTTAATGTCGCTCCGCCTGCTGGACGGCGAAAAACTGTAAACCCTCACTCTAAGCCTGTCTCTCAAACTTGACACTTTTTCGCGAGAAACAGGGGAAAGTGTCAACCGCTACCGCTTTAGAAAACTTCAGGTACGGGAACACAGGAGGGGAGGTGTTGGGCACCCACCCTTTACATGCATCATCGAGCCTCTTTCAGATCGCTGTTCTGGTTTGCCCGGACGCTAGAGTTCAGACTGAGTTGTCAAAAGTTATCATCCACCGGCTCCGCCAGCGGGGATTTTTGGCCGTATGCGCCCTAAGTTACAGTTGCTTAAATGAGTATTGTTAACTTAAATACAAAATTAAGATACTCATTTTACTGAGTGCCAAGCAGCTTGACTGGAATGCAAACAAAATGAAAAGATATAAATTTGTTCTTTTTCAATTAGTTGACTTTATTATAGCTGATGGTGGTCTTTTTTACTAACATTTGAAAATTGTTTAAATAAAGGATAAGGTTGAAATCCTTAGCTCTTGAGGCTCGATGCTTCACTAAAATCAGTCATTGCTCATAAAATAAGCCTTCAACCTCTAAATAATCATAGGGAACTGTAATGGAAATCGAAAGTAAGAATACGTTTGAGCGAGTCCTGCGAGAAGGTATTAATATTTTTACCGGGGCTGGATTTTCTGTTTTAGCTTCTGATCTAAATGGGGAAACACTTCCTATTGGTGATGGCCTTAGAAAGGAAATCATAAAAAACTTTCCAGGCTCACCTCCTACACTACAATTACCTCAATTATGTACTTTAATATCGCGCTCTAGGAGAGAGGATCTTTATCGTTACATACGTGCCAGATATGAAGTCGGAGAATTTAGTAACAAATATGTACATTTAGCGAATGTGAATATCAAAAACATATTTACTACAAACATAGATAACCTTGTTGAGAAAATATTCAAGGGCAATCCTCATAAATACGTTAATAATGCGATGTTCAATGGTGTAAGCTTTAGAGATAAAATTGCAATAGATTACTTTTATATGCATGGTTCGGTTAGTGATCCTGAGTCTAGCTTAATATTTGGAGATCTTGATATTGCTAATGCTTTTTCAAGTGAACCGACAAAGTGGAATTATTTAAAATCTGTAATGAACAAATTTCCAACTCTTTTTTGGGGTTATGCCCTGAAGGATGCAGGAACTTTACAGGTATTTGCAGATGCATTGGATGAGAAAAACAGGAAAAATGCTTGGATAATTGTACATCCCAATTTTGTTGATGAAGGTGAAGTTGAATACTATCAATCTCTAGATCTTAAAATAATACGTGCGGACACAGAAGAGTTTTTGGATTATTTATCAAGTTTTGAAAATATCGATCCCTCTTTGGTTACCACTAATAAGTATCAAAATCCGTTCATGGAATACTCTGTTCCCTCTCATTCAGAAATTGAAAGACGATCAATTAATGATTTTTATCAAGGGGCCAATCCTTCTTGGAGTGATATTTACTCGTCTCGCGTAATAAGACTACATTACTACTCTCTTGTAGAAGAGTACATTAATAGTGGGAAAAATATACTAATTACAGGTGGGCCTGCCACAGGAAAGTCTACACTTTTGATGCAGTTGGCAGCATTTCATGACTTTAATGGTGTCAAGTTGTTTCTTTCTGATATATCCATTACGAAAGCTGAAACTTTAGCTGCAAGATTAAAAGATATTCCAGTGCTTTTATTTGTAGATAATATGCAAACCTCAATGGATGCTCTTAATAATCTATCTCTTAAGCCAAATATAAGAATGGTTATAGCTGAAAGGGATTATGCTTATCTTTCGGCTTCAAGAGCGAACTTTTTAAGAAGAAATATCGAGATAATTGATATTACTCAAATAACTGATGCCGATTGCCAAGGTATCACAGATAATATACCAGCAGATTTGAAATCCAGGAGGAATTATAAGATAAAAGAAGGTGATTCATTGTTTGAATTAATTGAGCATAACTGCCGTACGCCAAGTATTAGAGAAAGATTTCAGAATGTTTTAAATGAATTAAAAAAGAGGGATGTGAAACTAGTACAGCTATTTTTGCTCGCTTGTTACCTTCATAATAGCCGAAGTGTAACATCTATGGATGTTATTTATAGTTATTTTCAAGGGGAGAAAGTGGGGTATCAACAAATATATGAGTTAGTAAAAATACTGAGTAGTTGCTTATCGGAGAATGTTGGTGAATATACTGAAAGCGATCAAGATTATTTCTCTATTCGTTCTAATCTGCTGGCTGAGCATATAACAACAATAGCACCAGAAAAAGATCTCGCATGTATGCTAGTAAATTTCCACAACAATGTATCACGTTTCTGCATCCCTAATTATGATGCTTTTAAAAGGCGCGCTTATGATGCTCGGTTATTTGAAAGAGCATTCCCAAATACCCAGGATGGTGAAGACATATATGATATTATCTTCAGGAAACATAGTTCTCCATTTAACTTGCAGCAGAAAGCTCTCTATTTGAGTAGAAGGGGAAATCACGAAAGAGCATTTATTGTTATCGATGAGGCTATAGCGAAAAGTGGAAGCGGTAACTGGTCTGTCAGGAACTCTTACGCGATCATTAAGTTTAAAGCTAACATTGGAAGAGTGGATTCAAGTGATGTTAGAAAAGCATTGGATGAAAGTATGGATTCGTTAGAACAATGCCATGCTGCTGATTTAAGAAAAGCATTTCATGCTATGTCATATGCAGACCAGTCTCTGAACTATTGGAGAAAATATAGAGATGCTACAGCTCAGGGATATTTAAGAAAATCTAAAGAATGGTTAGGAGAAGAGGTTGATAAAGATAATAGTATTAGAAATGTCGGTAGGCTACTTAAACAAATTAATAAGGCTTTAGGATAAAATATAACCCGCTATTATATTCAGTTTATTTGAATACTTAATGGCGGTTTTTTTAATTGAATTATAATAAATGAACAGATGTCAATGTAAATTTTTTTCTAGGGCTGTAGTATGTGGTTCTCAACGAGTTAGAAGAAAATGAGAACTGGTTTTTTGCTCATTGCATAATACGGAAATTCATTTTGGGGGTACTTTAGGTGGTGCTTTGAAATTATTTTTAATAAGGTTGTTAATAATCAATGTATTGTTAAGTATAATTTTTTCCTAATATCCTCAGCGAAAAATCCCTTGCTTCAACCCCCGTAACAAACATCAAAAAGCATTTATCCCTGTTTCAGAACAGACATGCCTGAATGAATACACGAGTGTATTTCCCTCTCCATCGCCAAATATATATTCCAGGTGAATAATGAAACCTGATAGTTTTCACACCACGAATACCCCACCAACATCCTATACCCCCTCCCATAATAACCTTGTTCTATATCAGTACATTCCGCGTTTTCAATACTTATTCTGGACCTCTCCCTTCTGTTAAAACGAGTCATTAAAATGAACGGTAAATCATCATGGATGGTGCTTTTGGCTGCGTGCGGCCTTTTTCTGGCGGGAAACGCCACGGCAAAAGGCCATTCAGTATCCGATGAGCAGGTAAAAGAGAACGTTATTGCCGAATCGATTGCTTCGTATCCGGGCGTTTGCGCCTGTCCTTTTAACCGTGCGAGAAACGGCAGCGCCTGTGGAAGACGCAGTGCCTGGAGCAAAGCGGGCGGCTATGCCCCCATTTGCTATAAAAACGAAGTCACAGACGAGATGGTCAGGGAGTGGCGCGCGCAAAATAACGGTTAGCCCGCCTCCAGCATTCCAAAGCTCACAATTCGCGAGCGGCCCAGTTCTTTTGCCCGGTACAGGGCGACATCCGCGGCGCGCAGCAGGTTATCGCTCTGGGCGTGCTGCGGATAGCTGGCGATCCCGATTGAGACATCAACCGGACCAATTTCTGTCAGCCCGTAATGGGGGGAGAGGGCCTGCACGCCGTCGTAAATCTTCGTTGCGCAGGCATGCGCTGCTTCTTCGTCCGCACCGGTGAGAAGCGCCAGGAACTCTTCACCGCCGTAGCGGAAGGCCAGGCCGGTATCGTGCACCGCGCGCTGAATAATGGTTGCCACGCTTTTGATCACCTGGTCACCGGCTTCATGACCAAAGCGATCGTTAATGCTTTTGAAGTGATCGATATCGATCATCAGGCAGCTTATCGGCTCCTTATTGCGCATGGCCTGGGTCATCTGCGTGCGTAAGGTATCCTCCAGATGATGGCGATTGCGTAATCCGGTGAGGGGATCAAACAAGGCTTTCTCCAGCAGAGCATCGCGCAACCGCTGGTTGGCCAGCGCCAGCCCGAGCGCCTCCGCCATCAGCTCCAGATACGCGCGGGAAGGCGCAGTGTCCGGGGTGATGTTCTGGAAAGAGAGCAGGCCGATGGCTTCGCCCTGCGCAATGAGCGGCACGCACAGCGACTGATGCATTTGCGAGGCTGGCAGATGCGAGCAGGCGACATCCGGCTTGCCGTTTACCGGTGGATGGCTCTGCCCGCGCCGAATGGCCCAGCACGCATCCGGGTGGAACGGTTTTTTCTCTCCTTCAGGCGACAGCCATTCGGCCGCGCAGCGCATCTCCCACGACGCGCGATCGACGATATACAAGCGTCCCGGCACGCCCGGCGCAATATTGGGGGCGAACAGCTCCGCCACGTTAATCACGTCCGCGAAGCTCTCGCAGCCTTGAAATCGTTGGGTCATGCGCGCCAGCAGCTCGCGGATCGCCCAGTCGGCGTCGCGCTCTTTCTCCAGCCGCTGCCGCGCCAGGCCATTTTCGCGGAAAATACGGATAGCCTGCGCCATATCGCCAATCTCATCGATTTGGGTGAAGTTCGGCGTCTCGACCGCATAGTCCTGCGACGCCAGGCGGTGTACCACGTCGCTCAGCCGCACGACCGGATGCAGAACGCGGCGTTTGAGAATAAAGCCCATCACGAACAAAAAGAGCAGGGCAGTCAGCCCGACCATCACCTCGGAGGCGGTACGCAGCGTTTTCGAGGTTTTTGTGGCCGCCTGCACGTCGGCAATGATGCGTTTATCCAGAAGCTGGCGAAAATGGTCAATCTGGCTCTGCGCACGCTCCAGCTCCTGCTCATAGTTTTTGCCATACAGCAGCGCAACGGCCTGCTGCTCGTCACCTTGCGCCATGCTGGCGAGCGCCACCTGCTGTTCATCCTGCAGCTCGTCGATGATTTTCAGCCCCTCCTGCAGCAGGGCAAGCTCTTCGACCGAGGCTCCCGTATCTTTGAGCGCTTCGAGCCGATGCTCAATGCCCTTCAGCTCGCGCTCTTTCGCCCGATACTCTTCGAGGACATACGGCTCTTTTTTGATGACGAACAGGCGCGCCAGGTCGGAGAGCATCCAGGCGTCGGTCTCCACATTTTCGGTCAGCTGATCGAACTGCTGCCGCTGCTTAACGGCCTCGCGCTCAACGCTGTCGGCATGGGACGCCATCAGCATGACGACGCCGGAGGCGAGGGTCAGACACACCGTGGCGCCGTAGGCCCAGTTTGTGATTGTGGCGATTCGCACCTGTTAATCCTTCTGCGACAAGAGTGGGATGGCGTTCTTTCAAATTATAGAAAACGTTTGATTTATGGCGAAAAAAAAGGCGGCACGGGGCCGCCTCGTTTTAACGATAGGGTTATAAATCCGGTGGGTTTCGCCCTTCTTCGATAAACTCGGCATCCAGCTCTTCGGCGTTGCCTTCATGATCGCGACCGGAGAACAGGTTCCAGCAGGCGATGAACAGCGCGGCAATCAACGGACCAATGACGAAGCCGTTAATGCCGTAAAGTTCCATGCCGCCCAGCGTGGAGATCAGGATCAGGTAGTCCGGCATTTTGGTGTCTTTGCCCACCAGCAGCGGGCGCAGGATGTTGTCCACCAGGCCGACAATGATGACAAAGAAACCGACGATGAACAGCCCTTGCCAGATTTGATGGGTGGCAAACAGGTAAATTGCTGCCGGAACCCAGACAATCGCCGAGCCGACGGCGGGCACCAGTGACAGGAACGCCATCAGCGCGCCCCAAAGGATACTGCCGTCGATGCCCACAATCGCAAACGCGATCCCGCCGAGCGTACCCTGAACCACGGCCACAACGGCCGTCCCTTTTACCGTCGCGCGGGAGACCCCAACGAACTTGGCAAACAGGTGCTGTTTGGCAAAATCAGACAGCGGCAGAGAGTCGAGGATCTGGCGCACCAGATACGGCCCATCTTTCAGCAGGAAGAACAGCAGATAGAGCATGATGCCGAAGCTGATGGCGAACCCAAACGTTCCCTTACCGATCAGGAACGCGCTGCCTGCGAGATATTGCCCGCCTTTGAGCGCCACGTCCGAGAGTTTTTTCTGGATCTCGGCGGCGTTCGTCAGGTCATGATCCGCCAGGAATCCGCTTGCCCAGTCCGGCAGACGGTTAAAGACCCCGGCAACCACCTCCGGGAACTGGGTATTGTTTTGCTGCAGCTTGGTGTAAACCACGTTCAGCTCAATGGCGAGCGAGGAGAGGATCACCGTTAACGGAATAAAGACGATCAGGCAGATAATGCACAGGGTCAGGAACGACGCCAGCCCGTTGCGTTCGCCAAGCGCAGTGCGCAGCTTGTTTTTTACCGGGTTAAAGATGATGGTCAGGATCGCGGCCCACAGTATTGCGGAGAAGTAGGGCGAGAGCACATCGAAAAAGGCCCAGGTAACGAGGGCGAGAATGAGAAGGAAGAAACCTTTGGTCAGTCCATTAAAGCGCATAGTAAGTCCTGGTAACGAAGAAACTGTGTCGACTATAGAACTGATTTAAGGATTTACCAATAATTGTGCGGCGGCGGCCTGCCAGTTGCGTGTCACCGGCAGGCCGCATGCGTTATCGCTCCCTCAGTGAAAAGAGAGCATCACATCTCCTCAAATAGCGCACTGACTAACGCAATATGCGTCTTCACGCCCACGGCCAGCGCGGCTTCGTCGATGCGGAAGTGCGGGTTATGGACGTTCCATACCGCGCCTTTTTCCTCGTTACCGCAGCCAATGAACAGGAAAGTGCCGGGGATTTTCTCCTGATAGGAGGAGAAGTCTTCGCTGCCGAACAGCGCGCGATCGGCCAGCTGGAGCGTTCCTTCAGCAAAGTGTTCGGCGATGGCGGCTTTGGCGATGGCGTTGGTATCGGCATGGTTGTTCCCGACGGCATAACCCTGCTGCCAGCGGATCTCACAGCGCGCACCGTGGGCGCTGACAACCCCCTCGACAATCCGCTGCATCAGCTGTGGCACCTGCTCACGTACCTGCTGATTATGCGTGCGTACCGTGCCTGCCAGACGTGCGCTGTCCGGAATGACGTTATAGCTGTCGCCTGCCTGGAAGGTGGCGATGGTCAGCACCGGGGCATTAATCGGGTCGAGATTCCGCGCCACCACGTTTTGCAGGGCGGTAACCACTTCCGCGCCAATCACGACCGGATCGATACAGAACTGCGGCATAGAGCCGTGACCGCCCTGGCCGAAAAGGGTAATGTCGAAGTTGTCGCTGGAGGCGACGTACACTCCCTCTTTCAGGGTGATTTTGCCGGTCGGGCTGGTGGGGAAAACGTGCAGTCCGAAGATCTTCTCGACGTCGTCAACAACCCCTTTTTCCACCAGTTCACGCGCGCCGCCCGGCGGCACTTCCTCTGCAGGCTGAAAGATAAACTTAATGCTGCCATGCAGTTGATGGCGCAGGCGGCAGAGCACTTTGGCGGCACCCATCAGCATCGCGGTGTGGGCATCGTGTCCGCAGGCGTGCATTACCCCGGCTTTGATGGAGCTGAACGCTTCACCGCTCTCTTCCTGTAGCGGCAGGGCGTCAATGTCCGCACGCAGCGCCCACATCGGGCCGGGCTTCTCGCCCTGTAATACCGCGATGACGCTGTTCTCTACCGGGCGGCTCAGTACCAGCTCGGGCAGGGCTGCCAGTTCCCGCGCGATAAAATCAGCGGTCGGCTTCTCCTGAAACGACAGGTCCGGGTTGGCGTGAATATGCCTGCGCCAGCGGATCACATCGTCGTGTACGTCGCGGATAAGGTTTTCAAGGGTACTTTTCATGACACTCTCCTTCAGTCAGTGACCGGCAGCGGTGCGGCAGGTTTTTTTATCAGTGGCGCAATCGCCACGCCTGCGCACACCATTGCCAGTGACAGGAAAATAAATGCGCTCTCATAGCTGTGGCTTTGCCCAACCAGATAACCAATGACAACAGGCGAAACGAAGCCGCCCAGGGTCCCGCCGGTGTTAATCAGTCCGATGGCCGAGCCCATGATGTTTTCCGGCAGGCGCTTCATCGGCAGGGTAAAGGCGGTGACAAAGGTCGCCATCAGGAAGATCTCCCCGACGAACAGCAGGGCGCTGGCGGTCAGCGCCGTGGACGTGTGGAAGATGCCAAAAATGGCAGCGGCACTCACCAGCGCGCAGGTCAGGATCACCTGCGGCTCGCGGTTGTGAAAATATTTCCCGACCAGCCAGCCGGTCCCTAATGAGGATAGCCAAATCCCCGCGCCACCGGCCGCCACGATATAACCGGAAATCTCCAGCGGCATGCCCATGCTCTGGACGAAAAATTTTGGCAGCCACGCCAGCAGGCCGTAGCTGGGAATATTGACGCAGAAAACGGAGATAAACAGCAGCACGACCGTTGGGTTGCGCCACAATGCGCCGCTCTGGCCCTGCGCGTGCTGGCGGGCGGCGGGTTTCTGGTACGGCACAAGCACGGCGATCAGCACAGCAATGGCGCAGGCAACGATCCCCAGCGAGACAAACGACGCGTGCCAGCCGAGGTGTTCCAGCGCCCAGACGGCGACAATCGGCCCTACGGTCATCGCCAGTCCGGCGGAAGAGAGCAGAACGGATTGGGCAAAGGTGCGCTTTTCCAGCGCGAAGTTACTGACCACCGCTTTGGCGCAGGAGCAGGGATAGCCCGAATGCCCCACGCCGGAGAGAAAGCGAAACACCAGCAGCAGGCTAAAGCTCATGCCCAGCGCGCCAAAGCAGAGGGCGAAGATCCCCAGCGCGCACAGGGAGAGGATCAGCATGGTTTTGTAGCCGATTTTATCGTTCAGCCAGCCCGCCGGTATCTGAAACAGGGAGTAGGCCAGGAAGAAGATCCCGGTGATATACCCCAGCTGCGCGGTGCTCAATCCAAACTCTTTTTCGATGGGCAGCAGCGCAAAGCCCATCACGGTTTTATCAATATAGACCACGACATACCCGATAAAGAGCAAAAAAATCATCTGTGACTGGCTTTTCATATTTTTTTCCGCCTGGCGTCAGAGTGCGATGAAAGGTGTTGTGTGCATCCTGAATCTAGGGGTTTACCGGAGGGGCGGGAAGATATAATTTTTCTATAGGTGATGCTTTTTTGTTATAGGGTGAGGGATGAACTATCTGCCAAAACTCGGCCATCTTCTGGCCTTTCGTCAGGTCGCGCGCAGCGGCAGTATTCGTTCGGCGGCGCGGGAGCTGGGCGTCTCTCAGCCCGGATTGAGCCGAACATTGCGTGAGCTTGAGCAAACTTTAGGCACACAACTTTTATTGCGCAGCAAAGAGGGCATCACGCTTACCGAGGCGGGAATGGCGTTTTCCCGGCGCGCGGAGTGGGTGCTGGAAGAGTTGCGCCGCGCGGCCGATGAGGTGGAACAGATCAACCATTTCACTCACGGGCGGCTGACCGTGGGATTCTCGTCACTCATTGCTCTGACGGTGTTTCCGGGCGTGGCCGATGCTTTTAAGGAGACGCTGCCCCAGGTGTTACTGACGGCCAAAGAGGGGCAGCTGTCCTCGCTGCTGCCCGGCGTGCGCAGCGGTGAAATTGATATCGCTATTGGCTCAGTCGATCCGATGGCACCGCCGGAAGGGGTGATGATCGAGCCGCTGTTTACCTCACCGTTTTGCATCGTCGCGCGCAAGGGGCATCCGCTGGCGGAGGCTCGCGAGTTGATGGCGCTACGTCAGGCCAAATGGCTGCTGCCGGAGTCGACCATGGGCTACTATCAGCAGCTACAAAATGAACTTAGCCATTTTTATCGTCAGGTCGATGTTACCCCGCTGCGCACGGATTCCGTCATCACCGGGTTAAATATGGTCATCAACGCAGACTATCTGACGGTCGTGGCCCGGGCGATGTGTCAGCCGCTGCAGCTTGAAGATAAGCTGGTGGCGCTGCCGATCACCCAGCTGCCGTCGGCACAGTATTGCGCGGTGTGGTCGCAGAAATCGGCGATGACCACCAACGCCCGACAGTTTTTGATTCGCTTGCGCGAGGCGTGCAGGGGGTTTAGCTGGTAAAGACGCTCTCGCACTTTCGTCTGACCGCAGCTGCCAGCCAGCCGCGCCATACTGTCAGTAACTGCCTGCGGAGGTGCTTATGGCCTGGCGTCCCATCCTTTACGTGATCCTCACCACCCATCCCCGACTCAGCGCCCGACGCGCCCGGTTGCGGCGTGTCGTCTAGCTTTTTGTTAACAATCGCGGTATAACACACCTTCTTTGGATGTTTAGATGTCCATACGTTTAGAAGGTAATATGCAAACAGAACAAAACGGACAGCTTAAGCGCACCATGAAAACGCGCCACCTGATTATGCTCTCGCTGGGCGGCGTGATTGGTACAGGGTTATTTTTCAATACGGGCTACATCATTTCTACAACCGGGGCGGCGGGCACGCTGCTGGCGTACCTGATCGGCGCGCTGGTGGTCTGGCTGGTGATGCAGTGCCTCGGCGAACTCTCGGTGGCGATGCCGGAAACCGGCGCGTTTCACGTCTATGCCGCCCGCTATCTTGGCCCGGCGACGGGGTATACCGTGGCGTGGCTCTACTGGCTCACCTGGACGGTGGCGCTCGGATCGAGCTTTACCGCCGCCGGATTCTGCATGCAGTACTGGTTCCCGCAGGTTCCCGTCTGGGCGTGGTGCGTGGTGTTCTGCGCGGTGATTTTCGGCCTCAACGTTATTTCGACGCGCTTCTTTGCCGAAGGGGAGTTCTGGTTCTCACTGGTTAAAGTCATCACCATCATCGCCTTTATTATCCTCGGTGGCGCGGCCATCTTCGGGTTTATCCCGATGCAGGACGGCTCGCCCGCGCCGGGCCTGAGCAACATCACCGCTGAAGGCTGGTTCCCGCATGGCGGCCTGCCGATCCTGATGACCATGGTGGCGGTGAATTTTGCCTTCTCGGGAACGGAGCTGATCGGCATTGCGGCAGGGGAGACCGAGGATCCGCACCGGGTCATTCCGGTGGCGATCCGTACCACCATCGCCCGGCTGATCATTTTCTTTATCGGCACCGTATTTGTACTGGCAGCGCTGATCCCGATGCAGCAGGCCGGCGTTGAAAAAAGTCCGTTTGTGCTGGTGTTTGAAAAAGTTGGTATTCCGTATGCTGCGGATATCTTTAACTTTGTGATCCTGACGGCGATCCTCTCGGCGGCCAACTCGGGGCTGTATGCATCCGGGCGCATGCTGTGGTCGCTGTCCAACGAGAAAACCCTGCCGCGCTGCTTTGCCCGCGTTAATAAAAACGGCGTGCCGCTGACGGCGCTCTCCGTGTCGATGCTCGGCGGCGTGCTGGCGCTCTTTTCAAGCGTGGTGGCCCCGGACACGGTGTTTGTCGCACTCTCGGCAATTTCCGGGTTTGCGGTGGTGGCGGTGTGGATCAGCATCTGCGCCTCGCACTTCGTCTTTCGTCGTCGTCACCTGCAGTCCGGCCAGCCGCTCTCGGCGTTGCAGTACCGCGCGCCGTGGTATCCGCTGGTGCCGGTGCTGGGCTTTATTCTGTGCGTGGTGGCCTGTATCGGCCTGGCGTTTGACGCGAGCCAGAGAATTGCCCTTTACTGCGGGCTGCCGTTCGTCGCCCTGTGTTATGGTGCGTACTATCTGACCCAAAAAACGACGACGCAGGAGCCTGAACATGTCGCAGAATAATCCGCTCACCGCCCTCCTTGAAACGCAGCCTTACGTGGTGCTCGATGGCGCGATGGCAACGGAGCTGGAAGCGCGCGGTTGTAACCTGGCTGACAGCCTCTGGTCTGCCAAAGTCCTGGTGGAAAACCCGGAGCTAATCCGCGAGGTGCATCTGGATTACTACCGTGCCGGTGCCCAGGTGGCGATCACCGCCAGCTACCAGGCCACGCCAGCGGGCTTTGCCGCGCGTGGGCTGGACGAGGCGCAATCGCGGGCGCTGATCGGCAAAAGCGTGGAGCTGGCGCGTAAGGCGCGGGAAGCGTATCTCGCCGAAAACGCAAACGCGGGCACGCTGCTGGTGGCGGGATCCGTGGGGCCGTACGGCGCTTACCTGGCGGATGGTTCTGAGTATCGCGGTGACTACGTGCGTAGCGCTGAGGAATTTACCCGGTTCCACCGTCCGCGCGTGGAAGCCTTGCTGGATGCGGGTGCCGATTTGCTGGCCTGCGAAACGCTGCCATCCTTTGCGGAGATTAAAGCGCTGGCATCACTGTTGGCAGAGTATCCCCGCGCCCGGGCGTGGTTCTCGTTTACGCTGCGTGACAGCGAGCATCTGAGCGACGGCACGGCGCTGCGCGAGGTGGTCTCTGCACTGAGTCATTACCCGCAGATTGTGGCGCTGGGGATTAACTGTATCGCGCTGGAAAACACCACGGCGGCCCTGAAACACCTGAACAGCCTGACGGCGCTGCCGCTGGTGGTCTACCCGAACTCGGGGGAGCATTATGATGCGGTGACGAAAACCTGGCATCACCACGGTGAAGCCTGCGAGACGCTGGCGGGGTATCTGCCGCAGTGGCTGGAAGCTGGCGCGAAGCTGATTGGCGGATGCTGCCGCACCACGCCGAAAGACATTGCTGAGCTGAACGCGCAGCGCTGAGTGCTTTGCCGGGTAAGGCGTAGCCGCCACCCGGCACAAAACAACCGCACAAAACCAACTATCCTTTCCCGCTTTTTATCTAAAAACGAATCGTCATTAGCGATTCTTTTTTATTCCTTTATCAAAATTCCTGCGCCGGAAATACTGCCTCCATAACAACAAGGGGAGCAGGCACTATGGCAATTTCATCGCGGATCACACTACTCGGCGCGCTGGCGCTGTGGGCATTTCAGGCGCAGGCGGTGGAGGTCACCGTCGCGTATCAAACCTCTGCCGAGCCGGCGAAAGTCGCGCAGGCCGATAACACCTTTGCCAAAGAGAGCGGGGCGAAAGTCGACTGGCGTAAGTTCGACAGCGGAGCGGCCATCGTCCGGGCGTTAGCCTCCGGCGACGTGCAGATTGGCAATCTCGGCTCCAGCCCGCTGGCCGTGGCCGCCAGCCAGCAGGTGCCGATTGAGGTCTTCCTGCTGGCCTCGCAGCTCGGGAACTCCGAAGCGCTGGTGGTGAAGAAAACCATCACCAAACCCGAGGATCTGATTGGCAAGCGCATCGCCGTGCCGTTTATCTCCACCACCCATTACAGCCTGCTGGCGGCGCTTAAACACTGGGGCATTAAGCCGGGCCAGGTGCAAATTCTCAACCTTCAGCCGCCGGCCATTATTGCAGCCTGGCAGCGCGGTGATATTGACGGCGCCTACGTCTGGGCGCCCGCCGTGAACGAGCTGGAAAAAGACGGCACCGTTCTGACTGACTCCGCAAAAGTCGGTGAGTGGGGCGCGCCCACGCTCGACGTGTGGGTGGTGCGTAAGGATTTCGCCGAAAAACACCCGGAGGTGGTGAAAGCCTTTGCTAAAAGCGCCCTCGACGCGCAGCAGCCCTATATCAGCAATCCCGATGCGTGGCTGAGCCAGCCTGCTAACCTGGAAAAACTGTCGCGTCTGAGCGGCGTTCCGGAGGCTGACGTGCCGGGGCTGGTGAAGGGCAATACCTATCTCACGCCCGCTCAGCAGGTACAGCAGTTAACCGGGCCGGTGAACAAAGCCATCGTCGACACGGCAACGTTCCTGAAAGAGCAGGGCAAAGTGCCTGCGGTGGCCGCGGATTACAGCCAGTACGTGACCGATCGCTTTGTGAAATAAGGGGGCTGCCATGCTGACGATAACGAACCTGTCTGCGGATTACGGCGGCAAACCGGCGCTGGAAGAGATTAACCTGACGCTGGATGGCGGTGAGCTGCTGGTGGTACTCGGCCCCTCCGGCTGCGGGAAAACCACGCTGCTCAACCTGATCGCCGGATTTGTCCCTTATCAGCGCGGCAGCATTCACCTGGAAGGGAAAAAGGTTGACGGGCCGGGCGCCGAGCGCGGCGTGGTCTTTCAGAATGAAGGCCTGCTTCCCTGGCGCAACGTTCAGGAAAACGTGGCGTTCGGTTTACAGCTGGCGGGAGTCGGGCGCGAACAGCGCCTTGCCACCGCGCGGGAGATGCTGAAAAAAGTCGGGCTTGAGGGCGCTGAAAAACGCTTTATCTGGCAGCTGTCTGGCGGCCAGCGTCAGCGCGTCGGCATTGCCAGAGCCTTAGCCGCCAGCCCACAGCTGCTCCTGCTCGACGAGCCGTTCGGGGCGCTGGATGCCTTTACCCGCGAGCAGATGCAGACCCTGCTTTTACGCCTGTGGCATGAAACCGGTAAGCAGGTCCTGCTGATCACCCACGATATCGAAGAAGCAGTATTTATGGCGACCCACCTCGTGCTGCTGTCGCCGGGGCCGGGGCGAGTGGTGGAACGCCTGTCGCTCGACTTTGCCCGCCGCTTCGTGGCGGGGGAGTCGGTGCGCAGCATCAAGTCCGATCCGCGGTTTATCGAAAAACGTGAATACGTGCTGAGCCGCGTGTTTGAACAGCGGGAGGCGTTCTCATGAGCATCGTTTTCAGTGAAAAAGCGCGCCGCACGCGCCTCGCGTTGCGCTGGCCGTTTTCACGTCAGCTCACCCTGAGCGTCGGCACGCTGCTGGTGCTGCTGGTGGCGTGGTGGGCCGTGGCGGCGCAGCAGTGGATCAGCCCGCTGTTCCTGCCGCCGCCGGGACAGGTGCTGGAAAAACTGATCACCATCGCCGGGCCACAGGGGTTTATGGATGCGACGCTCTGGCAACACTTAGGGGCCAGCCTGGCACGCATTCTGGTCGCGCTGCTGGCAGCGGTGCTGATCGGCGTGCCGGTGGGTATCGCCATGGGGCTAAGCCCGACGGTGCGCGGCATTCTCGACCCGCTGATTGAGCTTTATCGCCCGGTTCCGCCCCTGGCCTATTTGCCGCTGATGGTGATTTGGTTTGGCATTGGTGAAACGTCCAAAATCCTGCTGATTTATCTCGCTATCTTCGCGCCGGTTGCCCTGTCGGCGCTGGCGGGGGTGAAGAGTGCCCAGCAGGTGCGGATCCGCGCGGCGCAATCGCTCGGGGCTAGCCGCGTCCAGGTGCTGCTGTTCGTGATTTTACCCGGTGCGCTGCCGGAAATATTAACCGGGCTACGCATTGGTCTTGGCGTCGGCTGGTCCACGCTGGTGGCGGCAGAGCTTATCGCGGCCACGCGCGGGCTTGGGTTTATGGTGCAGTCGGCGGGTGAGTTTCTGGCGACTGACGTCGTACTGGCGGGGATTGCGGTCATCGCCGCGATCGCCTTTGGATTAGAACTGGGGCTGCGTGCGTTACAGCGCCGCCTGACGCCCTGGCATGGAGAAATACAATGAGTGAACGTTTGATCATTACCCCGCTGGGGCCAAACATCGGCGCGCAGGTCGCTGGCCTGGACGTGGCCCGTCCGCTGAGCGATAACCAGTTTGAACAGCTCTACCACGCGGTGCTGCGCCATCAGGTGGTGTTCCTGCGCGAGCAGGCGATCTCGCCCCAGCAGCAGCGGGCGCTGGCTCAGCGCTTCGGCGATCTGCATATCCACCCGGTTTACCCGCATGCGGAAGGCGTCGAGGAGATTATTGTCCTGGATACCCACAATGATAATCCACCGGATAATGACAACTGGCACACCGATGTCACCTTTATTGAGACGCCGCCCGCCGGGGCGATTCTGGCGGCGAAGCAGCTGCCAGAAACGGGGGGCGATACGCTGTGGGCCAGCGGGATTGCCGCCTTTGAAGCGCTTTCAGCACCGTTCAGGGCGCTACTGAGCGGGCTGCGGGCGGAACATGACTTTAAAAAATCCTTCCAGGAGTACAAGTACCGGAACAGCGAAGAGGAACATCAGCGCTGGCAGGAGGCGGTGGCGAAACATCCGCCGCTGCTGCATCCGGTGGTGCGCACGCATCCGGTAACGGGCAAACAGGCGCTGTTCGTGAACGAAGGGTTTACCACACGCATCGTTGACGTGAGCGAAAAGGAGAGTGAGGCGCTGCTGAGCTTCCTGTTCGCGCACATCACCAAACCAGAGTTTCAGGTGCGCTGGCGCTGGCAGGAGAATGACCTCGCAATCTGGGATAACCGCGTCACCCAGCACTATGCGAATGCGGATTATCTGCCACAGCGGCGGATTATGCACCGGGCGACGATTCTGGGGGATAAGCCGTTTTATCGTCCTTAACCCCGCCGCTTGTACACCGTTCTTGCCGGGTGGCGGCGTTGCCTTACCCGGCCTGGGTTTCCTTGCAGGCCCGGTATGCGTAGCACCACCGGGCTGCGGGGCTAAAGGTGCACCGCGATATAGCGCTGATAACGGTTCGCCTTCAGATAGCACAAATCCACCAGCACCAGCCCGTCAACGCAGTGACTGAACGCCGGATCGCTGCCGAAATCGATAAACTGCACGCCGCCTGGCTCGCACAGCTCTGAATACTGTTTGTAGAGCGGGGGAATGCCGCACCCGAGGTTGCCGAGCAGGGATTTCAGCCTGGTCAGATCCTCGGCGTAATCCACGCCGCCAAACTGGGCGAGCACGTCCGGGAGCGATGCCGGATAAGGCTGGCGCGAGGCGGCGAGCGGGTGGCTTGCCGGAAACCAGAGCCGGTAAAACGCCACCAGCAGATCCCGCGCGGCGGGCGGCAGCCCGCCAGAAATAGAGACCGGCCCGAAAAGATAGCGGTAGTGCGGATAACGTGCCAGATAGGCACCAATGCCCGACCACAGGTAATCCAGGCCACGCCGTCCCCAGTAGCGCGGCTGGATAAAGCTGCGCCCCAGTTCGATGCCGTGCTCCAGCACTTCTTCCATCTGCTGGTCATAGTGGAACAGGCTGTGGCTGTAGAGTCCCTCCACGCCGCGCTGAGCGATTTGCATCGCCGTGGGCATAAAGCGGTACGCCCCGACAATCTCAAGATCGTCGTCATCCCAGAGGATTAGGTGCAGATAGTCATCGTCGTAGCGGTCAGTGTCGCGGCGTTTACCGCTGCCTTCGTCGACCGCGCGAAACGCAATCTCCCGCAAACGACCCAGCTCACGCAATACTGGCGCCTCCTCCTGGCCGTTGCGCTGCCACAGGTAGACGGTTTTGCCATCGCTGGTTTTCCCCAGACACTCGGCCTGCGCCAGCGCGCGCTTCAGGGTGGCCCGGTCTTCCGCTCGGGCGATGGCGCATTGGGTTTTGAAAACGTCCGGCACGCCCTTGCCAAGACGCATCACGTGCTGACGGCATCGCTCGGCCATCTCACGCGATGAAAGACCGGCGCTAAACCACTGGCTCCAGGCAATCTGCTGGCCGATTGTGATTGGCAGCGTGCTGTGGCGGCGGCGGAACATCTGCTGCATCAGCAAAAGCATCGACAGGGTGGGCGAGACCAGCGTGCTGGCATAGAAGAAAAGGCCGTTGCGCGCCTGAATATGCATCGGCAACAGCGGGGCGCGCAGCTTACCGGCCAGTTTGATGAAGCCCGAATGCCATTTTTTATCGCGGATGCCTTTGCGCGTTGGCCGCGACACTTCACCTGCCGGGAAGAAAATCAGTACGCCGCCGTTGTGCAGATGCTGCTCCATCTGCATCAGCGAGGACTTTGACGTTCTGCCGTTGATGTTATCGACCGGGATGAACAGTGAGCCGAGCGGCTCAAGGTGGGTAAGCAGCCGGTTGGTTACCACTTTCACATCACGGCGCACGCGGGAGACGGCGTACATGAGCGCCAGCCCGTCGAGGGTGCCTGTAGGGTGATTTGCAATAATGACGAGCGGACCGTGGTCGGGGATCTGTTCGAGGTCGCGGGCTGAAACGGTGCAGTGGATATCGAGATGCTCCAGAACCTGCTCCACCATATCCAGCCCTTTCAGGTGGCAGTGGGCGGCGGCAAATTGCTGGAATTCTTCTTCGTAGAGCAGCCTTTTTAAGAGATTTTTTTGCCAGGGTGCGGGCCTCGCCTGAGGCCAAAGGTCATCGAGAACGCTATCGAGACTAAACATGGTCACTCCTCCTGCCGTCTTGCGAAGACAGTAGAAGGGGGAGATGTCGGTGGTATTGCAGTTTGGTGACGTTATGACGAGCATCCCCTCCCCCCGAAGGGAGAGGGGATGAGGATTAACGCAGAATGTTCTTCTCGGCCAGATCCAGCGCGAAATAGCTAAAGATCAGATCCGCGCCCGCGCGTTTGATCGCGCCAAGGCTTTCCAGGATCACTTTCTCTTCATCTATGGCACCCGCCTGGGCGGCAAACTTGATCATCGCGTATTCGCCGCTGACCTGGTAGGCACCCAGCGGCAGCTCGGTGCGCTCGCGGATATCGCGCAGGATATCAAGGTACGCGCCGGCGGGTTTGACCATCAGGCAGTCCGCGCCCTGCGCTTCGTCGAGCAGCGATTCACGGATCGCTTCGCGACGGTTGAGCGGGTTCATCTGGTAGGTTTTACGATCGCCTTTCAGGGCGGTACCGGCTGCTTCACGGAACGGGCCATAGAAAGACGAGGCAAATTTAGTGGAGTAGGACATGATGGCGGTGTCGGTGAAGCCCGCGGCATCAAGCGCCTGGCGGATAGCCTGCACCTGGCCGTCCATCGCAGCGGAAGGCGCGATGAAGTCTGCACCCGCAGCAGCAGCCACAACCGCCTGTTTACCGAGGTTCAACAGGGTTGCATCGTTATCCACGCCGTGGTCGCACAGCACGCCGCAGTGGCCGTGAGAGGTGTATTCACAGAAACAGGTGTCGGACATGACGATCATCTCCGGCACGGCGTCCTTACAGATGCGGGACATACGGGCAACCAGGCCATCTTCTTTCCAGGCATCGCTGCCGGTAGCATCGGTGTGGTGGGAGATCCCAAAGGTCATCACCGAGCGGATCCCCGCCCGGGCAATGCGTTCGATTTCGCGTGCCAGATGTTTTTCGGGAATGCGCATCACGCCCGGCATTGCGTCGATGGCTTTGTAGTCATCGATCTCTTCTTCAACAAAAATCGGCAACACCAGATCGTTTAAGGTCAGTGTTGTCTCTTCAAACATAGCGCGCAGTGCAGGTGACTTGCGCAGGCGACGGGGACGAGCAATTAAATCGGTCATGATATGCCTGACGTTTGTGGAACAAAGAGGGTAAGTTTACCTGAAAGTGAGAAGGGGCGTTTTACTAAAGTGGGCTTTTTGTTTTTAGCGCCCGGCTGCGCGATAGGTAACATGGGCAGGGGATAAAAGAAACTCTGAATAATTTGTATTATATCTATATTAGATAAATTATATAATTAATAATGATCTATTTTAATTTTTTATATTTTCAATGTTTATGGGATTAATCTCTAATGCGCTGTTTTTATAATATTTATCTAGAATATTTGGCCTCTCAAGGTTACTCTCTTCGTTATTTGTCTGTATACGGACTTAATGGAATCATTCATTGAACCTTTTCGAAGTGCAATTGCATAATTCCCTCCGCAATAAAATATTGCCAAATGATTTGATGGAAAAACTTGCTTACGTCCCTGAGGAGGGATGACCCAATGCAAACATGGAAAAAGAAACTGGTTGTATCTTAACTGGCATTAGCCTGCACCGTGGCGATCGCTTCTCAGGCAAATGCGAAAGATATTTCCGGCACAACGTTTAATACGTTTGGATATGATAATACGGCCACTGCGCCATGGTATTACGGTTACGCCGACTGGGATTACTCCGGTGCGGCACACGATGGCGACATCTATCCCGTTATCAAAAAATCGACGGTCAACGGCGTTATTTCAACCTATTATCTGGATGATGGCGCAAATGGCCGTGCGAATGCGCTGAGCATTTCTAACAGTACCATTAATGGTATGGTCACCTCGAAGTGCATGACCTCCACCTGCGCTGACGGTGTGGATACAGACGGCACGGCGCATGCGCAATATGACCGTTTCAGCCTGACCGTCGATAATTCCACGATCAATGATACCTTCGAACACTACGCTTATGATGTGGTGAACGGGGAGACCAGCGAAACGCATTATCAGGACACTTACGATCTGGGTAATGCAATTACCCTTGACGTGGAGTCAGATATTGTTATCCAGAATAATTCCCACGTTGCAGGTATTACCCTGACGCAGGGTTATCAAAACCTGGATAATACGCCTTACGACGATGCAACGGGCGTGGCGAACAACAGCAATGTGTTCACCGATACGCTGGTGGTGAAAGACTCTGTTCTGACATCTGGTGCCTACAGCGACCTGGGCACCAGCGGCTTCTACGGTCAGACTGCGAAGCCGAGCGATTACGGCGAAACTAACGCGACCGGTGCTGATGATGCAGCGCTGATTGTGGCCGCTGGCGCGTCTGACAACGCGATGCAGACCACGGCGACGTTCGATCGCTCCACCATTACCGGCGATATCCTCTTCGCCAGTACCTTTGATAACAACTTCTACGAGAAGGGCGACCCGGCAACCGATACCACCGAAGACGGTGTGTATAACCCAACCACCAACGGCTGGGATGGTACCGATAAACTGGACGTCACGCTGACGAACGGCAGCAAGTGGGTAGGTGCAGCGCAATCCAGCGTTGAGGCTATCGGCACCTCTGATATGTACGGTCAGGGTTATAACAACGTTGACTGGAAAGCGCTCTCCCCGAACAGCATCTGGCCTGACTCTACCTTCGACAGCAACGGCCACGTTGCGGGTGAAGAGGTGTATCAGAGCGGTCTGTTCAACGTGACGCTGGACAACGGTTCCGAGTGGGATACCCACAAGGTCTCTAACATCGACAAGCTGACGGTGAATAATCACTCTCAGGTTAACGTTGAAAACTCCGGTCTGCTGGCCGACTCCATCACCCTGACTAACGCGTCTACCCTGAACGTGGGCGATAGCGGTGCGGTGGCAACCGATAGCCTGTATCTGGACAGCGATAGCCGTGCAGCGCTGACGGAAGAAACGGCAGAACTCTACGCCAACACCATCACCGTGGATAACGGCGCTGAGCTGGCGCTGGGTCTGGGCCAGGTTGATACCCATAACATGGTGCTGACCGATGGCGGTGTGCTGAACGTGGCCAGCCGTGATTACGTGCTGAATTCCGATCTGAACAACGCTCGCTATATCACTAACGATAAGAGCAAAGCGGAATACGACCACGGCGTCGTGGCGATGAACTCTGACGGCCACTTAGCCGTGAACGGAGATGTCGCAGGTAACTACAGCGTGCGTATCGACGATGCGACCGGTGCAGGTTCCGTTGCGGACTACAAAAACAAAGAAATTATTCGCGTTTACGACAATAACGCGGGGACTAGCGCAAGCTTTACGGCGGCAAACAAAGCCGATCTGGGGGCTTATACTTACCAGGCACAGCAGAAAGGCGACACCGTGGTTCTGCAGCAGAAAGAGCTGACCGACTCCGCTAACATGGCGCTGAGCATTCCTTCTGCGAACACCAATATCTGGAACCTGCAGCAGGACACCGTAGGCACGCGTCTGACCAACAGCCGTCATGGCCTGGCCGATAACGGCGGTGCCTGGGTGAGCTACTTCGGCGGGAACTTTGACGGGGATAATGGCGACATCAGCTACGATCAGGACGTCAGCGGCATTATGGTCGGTCTGGATACCCAGATTGATGGCAATAATGCCAAGTGGATTGTCGGCGGCGCGGCTGGTTTCGCGAAGGGTGACATTAGCGATCGTACCGGTCAGGTTGATCAGGATAGCCAGACTGCGATGATCTACGCATCGGCGAAATTTGCTAACGATGTGTTCCTCGACAGCTCCCTGAACTATACCCGCTTCAATAGCGACCTCTCTGCTAACATGAGCAATGGTCAGTACGTTGACGGGAATACCACGACCGATGCCGTAGGCTTTGGCCTGAAGCTGGGTTATGACTGGAAACCAAACCTGTCTGGTTACGTCACGCCGTATGCGGCCGTGTCTGGCCTGTTCCAGTCTGGCGATGATTACCAGCTGAGCAACGATATGCGTATCGATGGTCAATCCTACGATAGCCTGCGCTACGAAGCGGGTATTGATGCGGGTTACACCTTCAATTACGGTGGTGAGCAGGCGCTGACGCCTTACTTCAAACTGGCGTACGTCTACGACGATGCCAACAACAGTGCCGATGTTAATAACGACAACATCGACAATGGCGTGAAGGGCTCTGCCGTCCGCGTTGGATTAGGCACACAGTTCAGCTTCACCAAAAACTTCAGTACCTATACTGATGCAACCTATCTGGGCGGCGGCGACGTTGACCAGAACTGGGGCGCTAACCTGGGTGTGAAATATACCTGGTAACATCTGAAAAGCGGGGATTTTGTCCCCGCTTTTTCTTTAGAAAAAATCACAGAACCGACATATACAGATGACTTGAGGTCTGCATGAACGTTGATGCTAAACCACTTTCTGAATTAAGCCGGCTCGAACAGTGCCTGAAAGTCGATGGAACGCCTTTTAAAACTGCGAAGCAGCAACGCATTTCACAGAATGTCTCTGGCGAAGAACCCTACACCTTCGTAATACAAAGCGGCATTATAGAAATTTACCGTCAGTCAGATGAATTACTGATTGGCATTGCAAGGGCACCGTTTATTTTTGGTTTGACCGCTGGAATGAATGATAACCTAAAAGAATATATTATGGTCACACAGACGCCCTGTTCAGGATTTTATTTACCCGCCGTAACGGCCCGCCAACGTATTCAGCAAGAATATCTTTGGCGTGAAGCATTCGGCTGGTTATCCTGGGTGAATTATATTCTTGCAAAACGCGACATGCAGCTGGTTGGTAATAATTCGTATAGCCAGATCCGCGCCATGCTCATGGAAATGGCCGAATGGGATGAAACCCTGCGTTCAAAAATAGGCGTAATGAATCATATTCAGCGAAGTACCCGAATTTCCCGTTCCGTTGTTGCGGAAATACTCGCCGCGCTACGCCGGGGAAATTATATTAATATGAGCCGGGGCAAACTGGTTAGCGTCAACCGTTTGCCCACGGAATATTAAATCAGTTAGACGCAGTAAGTACCTGCGCTTTGTTGGCGCTCAATTCAGCCACTAAATTATTGATACCATCACTCATATTGACGAACCGCGTGTTCGGAGAGCGGGTGACCACCACAAAAGCGCCAACGTTGGATTGCGGGATCATCGCCATATAGGTAATGAACCCGCCACCGCCGCCCGTTTTTTGAATAATACCGGGACGACCGTCTTTCGGCGCCATATAAACCCAACCCATTCCAAGCGCATCGGCTTTACCCGGCACGTCCATACCGATCACGCGGTGCAGCTGTGCGCGCTTATACATCAGCGTCTGCATACGGTCAGCCTGGCTGCTGCGCGAGTAAAAATCAGAAGAGAGGAACTGCTGCATCCAGCGCATCATGTCCCCCGGCGTGGAATAAACCCCGCCGCTACCGATTGCCGCCAGCGTGTTATTACACGGACTGGCACCTTTCTCGGCGACCATCAGGCGACCGCACTGGTCAGGAGAGGGGGTAAAGGTGGTGTCCTTCATGCCCAACGGACGCGTTATCTGCTCTTCAAACAGCTGCGTATACGGTTTGCCCGAGGCCGTGGATAACGCATCGGCAAGAAGATCAAACGCAAGGTTAGAATAAGACGCCTGTGACCCCGGCGCGGCTTTCAGCGTCGCGGTGCTCAGGTAATTCCAGCGTTGTTCGCGGGTAGGCCAGACGAATACAGGACGATGGGGGACACCGCCCGGCTGTTCACGTGGAAGCGCACTGGTATGGGTAGCCAGGTTGACCAGCGTAATCGGCGCACCCTGATACGTCGGCACGCGCGCGCCGGGGGGCGCATATTTGCTGAGAGGATCGTCGAGCTTCACCACGCCCTGATCGAGCAGTTTCACCAGCAATTCGCTGGTCATCAGCTTGGTCAGGGACGCAATGCGGATCACGGAATCGAGCTGCGGGTGGACGTTATTGCCCGGACGCGTTTCACCAAAGCTGCGAAACACGCGCTGGTTACCGTCGATAACCACCATCGCCATACCCGTTGCACCGCTGCCGTAGTAGATCAGATTCGCATAGCGATCGGCAATATCAGAGGCCAGAACAGGCGCCGTCAGCGGCTGGACTGCCTGAGCGTGAGCGGTGGACAGCGTTAGCGCACACAGCGCGGCAAGAGTAAGCAGACAACGTTTCAACGAAAAGCATCCATGAAGTGAATTAATACGGTAATGGGTATTTATACTACTAAACGACACGGCGCAATGACCCGAATAGCATAACCATAGCGAGAAAAACGTAACCATGGGTAAATAAGCGCAATTTTACTGCGGCGCGTCTCCCATTTTGTGACGTCAGGCTTATGATAGTGGCCGGTCAGAGGGGCGGGGTTTGAAACGCACCGAAACAATTCTCGTCAACGCCGATGCGAACTAATATTCACCCGTTGGGTCTGACCATTTTGCCTCCGCTATGAGATGGGCGCAGGCAAGGTTTTCGTGTGGTGATTTACTGAACGTAGCAACAGCCATAACAACAAGAAGGAAGCATCATGTTTAAGTCTTTTTTCCCAAAGCCGGGGCCGTTTTTTTTGTCGGCATTTATTTGGGCAATTCTTGCCGTCATTTTTTGGCAGGCAGGCGGCGGCGCATGGCTGTCGCATCTGATCGGCGCAACGAAGGACGTGCCGATTAGCGCCGCGCGATTCTGGTCGCTGAGCTATCTGCTTTTTTATGCCTATTACGCGCTCTGCGTCGGCATTTTCGCGCTGTTCTGGTTTATCTATTCGCCGCACCGCTGGCAGTACTGGTCGATTCTCGGCACCGCGCTCATCATCTTTGTGACCTGGTTTCTGGTTGAGGTGGGCGTGGCGGTTAACGCCTGGTATGCCCCGTTCTACGATCTCATCCAGACCGCGCTCAGCTCGCCGCACAAGGTCTCGATTAACCAGTTCTATCACGAGGTGGGGATCTTCCTCGGCATTGCCCTGATTGCGGTCATTATTGGCGTCATGAACAACTTCTTCGTCAGCCACTACGTTTTCCGCTGGCGTACCGCGATGAACGAACACTATATGGCGCACTGGCAGCACCTGCGCCATATCGAAGGTGCCGCGCAGCGTGTGCAGGAAGACACCATGCGTTTTGCCTCTACGCTGGAAGATATGGGCGTGAGCTTTATCAACGCCATTATGACCCTGATTGCCTTCCTGCCGGTGCTGGTCACCCTCTCGGCGCACGTTCCGGACCTGCCGATTGTCGGCCATCTGCCGTACGGGCTGGTGATTGCGGCGATCGTCTGGTCGCTGATGGGAACGGGCCTGCTGGCGGTCGTCGGGATCAAGCTGCCGGGCCTGGAGTTTAAAAACCAGCGCGTAGAAGCGGCCTACCGTAAAGAGCTGGTGTATGGCGAAGATGATGCCAATCGCGCGTCGCCGCCTACCGTGCGCGAGCTTTTTGGTGCGGTGCGCAGAAACTACTTCCGCCTCTATTTCCACTATATGTATTTCAATATCGCCCGTATTCTTTACCTGCAGGTCGATAATGTTTTCGGTTTGTTCCTGCTGTTCCCGTCAATCGTAGCGGGTACGATAACGCTGGGTCTGATGACGCAGATCACCAACGTTTTCGGTCAGGTACGCGGTTCGTTCCAGTATTTGATCAGCTCATGGACTACGCTGGTGGAGCTGATGTCCATTTATAAACGTTTACGCAGCTTCGAACGCGAGCTGGACGATAAAGAACTGCAGGACGTTACCCATACTTTAGGTTAATACAGGAAGTTGCTATGCCATTTGCCGTACCGCGTGCGTTACCGCTGTCCTTACTCGCTGCCTTCGTGCTGGCGGGTTGTGCTGAGAAAGGGGCCGAGCCGCTCAAGAAAGGCGAGAAGCCCGTGGATGTGGCGAGCGTGGTGCGGCAAAAAATGCCTGCCAGCGTGAAGGATCGCAATCAGTGGGCCGATGCGCTGGCAAAAACCTTTGAGAGCCAGAAGATCGCCCCCACCGAGGCGAATATCTGCTCGGTGCTGGCGGTTGCGCAGCAGGAGTCGATGTACCAGTCAGACCCGGCAGTGCCCGGGCTGAACAAAATTGCCTGGAAAGAGATCGACAGGCGCGCCGAATCGATGCATATCCCGGTGTTCCTGGTCCATACCGCCCTCAAAATCACCTCGCCGAACGGCAAAAGCTACAGCGAGCGGCTGGATACGGTCAAAACCGAGAAGCAGCTGAGCGCTATTTTTGATGATTTCATCAATATGGTGCCGATGGGCCAGACGCTGTTTGGCTCGCTTAACCCGGTGCATACCGGCGGGCCGATGCAGGTCAGCATTGCGTTTGCGGAAAAACATACCGATGGATACCCGTGGAAAATCGACGGTACGGTGCGTCAGGAAGTGTTCTCCCTGCGGGGCGGGCTGTGGTTTGGCACCTATCATCTGCTGAACTATCCCGCGAACTATGACGAACCGCTCTATCGCTTCGCGGACTTCAACGCGGGATGGTACGCCAGCCGCAACGCGGCTTTCCAGAATGCGGTGAGCCGTGCGAGCGGCGTTAAGCTGGCGCTGGACGGCGACCTTATCGCCTACGGCAGCAGCGAAGCCGGAACCACGGAGCGGGCGGTGCGCAAGCTCTCCGCCAAGTTGGGCATGAGCGACAGCGACATTCGTCGTCAGCTGGAAAAGGGTGACAGCCTGGCGTTTGAGAAAACCGAACTCTATCAGCAGGTCTTTGCACTGGCCGAGCGGAAAAGTGGGAAAGCATTACCAAGAGCTATGCTGCCGGGCATTCAGCTTGAAAGCCCGAAGATCACGCGTAACCTCACGACGGCCTGGTTTGCCAAACGTGTGGACGATCGACGGGCGCGCTGTATGGGGCTGTAATCAGTGACGATGACGCCAGCGGATGACGAGTGCGATTGCGCCCAACACCATGCAACCCGTGAGGAAGGGGATAAGCCCAAAAACGGTGCTTACGCCAAAGCCGATCTCTACGCGCGGGCGTCCACTGTCCTGAACCTGCATCAGATGTTCATACACGCCTGGCGCATGGACCAGCATATTCAATAGCTGCGATCCGGCCCAGAAGCAGAACAGCACGAAGAGCGCGTAAGCGATATTACCCGGCGTTGAGGTTTTTGGTTGTTTACCGCCAAAAATCGGTTTCGACAATGTAAAATCAGCCATAACGACCTCCCACAATATCACCCAGTTCAGAAATAGGTCTTACAAGGTGAGTTTGACAGGTCATAACATTTGTCAATATCAGAATCGTGGTAATTTACGCCAGGGAATCCTCCTGGATTGATGAATTCTGCAGCGCATCACAGATTTATGACTTAGGTGAAATTTGCGCTCGTTTCAGAATTTCCGCATCCGCCACAGACCTGGCCGCAAAACTGTGAGAGGATGATATTTTTCCTGCCGGAGCTGCCATGAAACTCACTTCTAAACTACGCCGTGACTGGCACTACTATGCCTTTGCGATTGGGCTGATCTTTATTCTTAACGGTGTGGTGGGCCTGCTCGGGTTCGAGGCGAAAGGCTGGCAAACCTATGCGGTCGGGCTGGTGACGTGGGTGATCGGTTTCTGGCTGGCGGGGTTGATTATCCGCCGCCGTCCGGAAGAGACGACAGCGAAAGAGGCGGAAACGGCAAAGCGGATCGATTAACCGTTTACCGAGCTTTTAAGGGCGCTGTCGGCCGCGTGACGCTCCAGCGCCAGTTCCAGCAGACGAGTAATCAGGTCCGGATAGCTAAGCCCGCTGGCCTGCCATAACTTCGGATACATGCTGATGTTGGTAAAGCCCGGTAGCGTGTTGATTTCGTTAATCACCACGTCATTGTCTGGGGTGAGAAATACGTCGACGCGCGCCATACCGCTGCAACCCAGCGCCTGATAGGCTTCAACGGCGATCGCGCGGATCTTATCGTTGATAGCCGGATCGAGATCCGCCGGGACCACCACCTGCGCGCCTTGGTCATCAATGTATTTGGTGTCGTAAGAGTAAAAGTCACTGTTTAACACCACTTCGCCGCAGGTGCTGGCCTGCGGGAAATCATTGCCCAGCACGGCGCATTCGATTTCACGGCCTTTAATTCCCTGCTCAACCACCACCTTATGGTCAAATTCAAATGCCAGGCGAACCGCCTCGGTATACTGGGTTTCGCTGGACACTTTACTTACGCCAACGGAAGAGCCCTGATTTGCCGGCTTAACGAACAGCGGCAGGCCCAGTTGGGCCGAGAGTTGGGCAAAGGTATAGCTTTCGCGATTAGCGCGCGTCAGGGTGACAAACGGTGCAATATTCAGTCCGGCGTCGCGCAGCAGCCGCTTGGTCATATCTTTATCCATGCAGGCGGCGGAGCCGAGTACGTCAGAGCCGACAAACGGCAGATTAGCCATGCGCAGCATGCCCTGTAGCGAACCATCTTCGCCCAGCGTGCCGTGCACAATCGGGAATACCACGTCAATCTGGGCCAGCGCCTGCGCGTTTCCGGCATTGATAAATTGTCCCTGAACGACGCCAGGTACGGTAGCGACGCTGATTTCAGAAGGGTTTAAGGCGATGTGCGCCGGATCGTCAGCATTTAACAGGTACTGACTGGCATCGTTAACGTGCCACTGGCCCTGTTTATCAATGCCCAGCAGCACCACGTCGAAGCGGTTTTTATCAATTGCGTCGACGATATTTTTGGCCGATTGCAATGAAACCTCGTGCTCTGCTGATTTTCCCCCAAAGACAATACCTACGCGCTGCTTTGCCATTTCACTCTCTTCCAGTCTGACGAAAAGCCCATAACATACCACGATGCCCGGCGGGTTTCGCGGCCTTCTGCCATAATGTTTTAACCCGCGTCAGGAGGATATGTGAAAGGAATAAAATGGCTGATTTGTATCATGATTGTGGCTGCTGTGACGGTGAGCTACCGCTGGTTGCCGTCATGGTACAACCCGTTTGCGCCTCTTACTCTTGACGATCCGCCGGGCAAGATAACCCAGTTTAAACTGCGCCGTTTAACGCCCGAGGCCTGTGAGAATTTGTTATCGGAGGCCAACGACAGAAAGCTCATCCGCTCGCAGCCGGTTGCCGACAGTGCGGGAGAGTGCCCTCTCAGCAACGTCGTGCGCGTGCGCAGCTTTGGCCCGGTCAGCCTGAGCGGCAGCTTTTTGGCCAGCTGCCCGCTGGCGCTCAGCTCCGCGTTATTCGTTAGTCAGCAGGCTCGCCCGCTCACGAAACAGTTTATGGGCGCAGAGCTGACACGCATCGATCATCTGGGGAGCTTCGCCTGCCGCAATATCTATCATCGTGCGGACGCGCGACGCAGCGAGCACGCCACGGCCGACGCGCTGGATATCAGCGCGTTTCGTCTGGCAGATGGCCAGCGGGTGACCATCCTCAGCGGGTGGCGTTCAGCCCGTACCCAGCCCTGGCTTAAGGCGCTGCTGGCGGCAAGTTGCGGCTACTATGGCAATGGCCTCGGCCCGGAGTATAACGCCGCCCACGCCAACCATTTTCATCTTGGAATGCGTGGGTACGGACTCTGCCGTTGAAGCATAATCCTCCGCCAAAAACGGTATGATTTGTGACTTGTTTCACAAATATGATGACTGGGAAGATAAAACACCAAAGTCGATCGGGCCGCATCTCTCGCGCTACGTGACCTGGCGTAACTTGCTAATCTACAGGCGAATTCGCCTAAAAATGAAGACTGCCTCTGTTATGGAATCGTGGAAAGTTAACCTTATATCGGTCTGGTTCGGCTGCTTTTTTACCGGGCTTGCCATTAGCCAGATCCTGCCGTTCCTGCCGCTGTATGTTGCCCAACTCGGGGTTTCATCCCATGAAGCCCTGTCGATGTGGTCAGGCCTGACGTTCAGCGTCACCTTTCTGGTCTCCGCGATTGTCTCGCCCATGTGGGGCAGCCTGGCGGATCGCAAAGGGCGTAAGCTCATGCTGCTGCGCGCCTCGCTGGGGATGGCAATCGCTATTCTGCTGCAGGCCTTTGCCACCAACGTCTGGCAGCTGTTTATTCTGCGCGCGATTATGGGGCTCACCTCCGGCTATATCCCTAACGCGATGGCGCTGGTGGCCTCGCAGGTCCCGCGCGAACGCAGCGGGTGGGCACTGAGCACGCTGTCTACCGCACAGATAAGCGGCGTGATTGGCGGGCCGCTGATGGGCGGCTTTCTGGCGGACCACGTTGGCCTGCGCGCGGTCTTCTTTATTACCGCCATTTTGCTGGTGGTCAGTTTTCTGGTTACGCTGTTTCTCATCAAAGAGGGCGGGCGTCCGGTTGTCAGTAAAGCTGAGCGCCTGAGCGGCAAGGCGGTCTTTGCGTCGCTTCCCTATCCGGGGCTGATGATTAGCCTCTTCGTCACCACCATGGTGATCCAGCTGTGTAACGGCTCCGTCGGGCCGATCCTGGCGCTGTTTATCAAATCGATGGCACCAGACAGTAACAACATCGCTTTTCTCAGTGGGATGATTGCGGCCGTACCGGGCGTCTCTGCGCTGATCTCCGCGCCGCGGCTCGGGAAACTGGGAGACAGGATCGGCACGGCGCGCATTTTGATGGCGACGCTCATCTTTGCGGTCGTGCTGTTTTTTGCCATGTCGTTCGTCACCTCGCCGTTCCAGCTCGGCGTGCTGCGATTCCTGCTCGGGTTTGCCGATGGGGCCATGCTCCCGGCGGTGCAGACGCTGCTGGTGAAATATTCCAGTGACCAGGTCACCGGGCGTATTTTTGGATACAACCAGTCGTTTATGTATTTGGGCAACGTGGCCGGCCCGCTTATCGGGGCGTCAGTTTCCGCGATGGCCGGGTTCCGGTGGGTTTTCGCCGCCACGGCTGTCGTGGTGCTGCTGAATATTATTCAGCTCGCTATTGCCTTGCGCCGCCGCAGACAAATAGCCGAGGCAAAGTCAGCACGATTATCAAAAGGATGATGTATTATATATTCTTATGTGCGCTGCGTTTATTTATAACTAAATGCAGCATCTTTTTTTAGAAAAACGTTTCGCTGCGCGTTCCCTCACTCTATTTTGGCAGCGACATCACTTTTGCATAAGATAATACTTTTCTCCTCTTTGCATTATTCAATGACAATGCTAATTTCAGGGAAAATCCCATAAGGAAATAGCACGATGAAAAATCTCATTGCTGAGTTGTTGGTGAAGCTTGCCGAAAAGGAAGAAGAGTCAAAAGAGCTGGTCGCCCAGGTCGAGGCGCTGGAAATTGTGGTCACGGCGCTGCTACGGCATATGGCGAAACAGGAGCAACAGGCCCTGATAGACAGCATTGAGGGGGCGCTGGAGAAGGCTAAGCCAGACCTGCAGGTTCCGGCCCAGGATGCCGAAATGCTCCAGCAATACGTAAAGAAGCTTTTAAGGCATCCTCGCAGCTAAACGATTTCAGGGCCTGAGCCAGTGTCATTGAATTGTCATGCAGGATGCCTATAGTCGCTCTGTTTTTATTTTTATGTATTTTTACATGGAGAAAATAAATTGAAACAGAGCGCATTTTTCATCGCATTACTTCCCCTGTTAATTACCCCCGCTATTCATGCCGATACCCTCAATACTCAGGTGCTGGATAATCGTGCGGCTCAGGGCGATATCACCCAACCCGGCGGAGCACGCCGCCTTTCAGAAGATCAGACTGCCGCTATTCGCGCATCGCTCAATGACAAGCCCGCCAAAAATATTATTCTGCTGATTGGCGACGGGATGGGCGATTCTGAAATTACTGCCGCGCGTAATTATGCCGAAGGGGCAGGTGGATTTTTTAAAGGCATCGATGCCTTACCCTTGACCGGGCAATATACCCACTACGCGCTGGATAAAAAAACCGGTAAACCCGATTACGTGACAGATTCTGCGGCCTCCGCAACGGCATGGTCAACCGGTGTGAAAACTTACAATGGCGCGCTGGGCGTGGATATCCACGAAAAAGATCATCAAACCATTCTTGAGATGGCCAAAGCGGCAGGTCTGGCAACGGGCAACGTTTCAACCGCAGAGCTGCAGGATGCGACCCCGGCGGCGCTGGTTTCCCATGTCACCTCGCGGAAATGCTATGGCCCGTCCGTGACCAGCGAGAAATGCCCGGGTAACGCGCTGGAAAAAGGCGGGAAAGGCTCGATTACCGAACAACTGCTGAACGCCCGTCCAGACGTGACGCTGGGCGGCGGTGCGAAAACCTTCGCAGAAACTGCGACGGCAGGCGAGTGGCAGGGTAAAACCCTGCGCGAGCAGGCGCAGGCGCGCGGCTACCAGATAGTCAGCGATGCGGCCTCTCTGGATGCGATCGCCGAGGCGAATCAGGACAAACCGCTGCTGGGCCTCTTCTCTGAAGGGAATATGCCGGTGCGCTGGGAAGGGCCGAAAGCCTCTTACCACGGTAACATCGACAAACCTGCCGTGACCTGCACGCCCAACCCAAAACGCAATGACAGAGTGCCGACCCTGGCGGCAATGACGGACAAAGCTATCTCGCTGCTGAGCAAAAATGAAAAAGGCTTCTTCCTTCAGGTAGAAGGTGCGTCAATTGATAAACAGGATCACGCGGCCAACCCATGCGGCCAGATTGGCGAAACGGTCGATCTCGACGAAGCGGTGCAGAAGGCGCTGGCGTTCGCGAAGAAAGACGGTAACACCCTGGTGGTGGTCACCGCTGACCACGCGCATGCCAGCCAGATTATCCCGTCAGACGCTAAAGCCCCGGGCCTGACCCAGGCGCTGAACACCAAAGACGGCGCGGTGATGGTGATGAGCTACGGCAACGCTGAAGAAGAGTCAATGGAGCATACCGGCACCCAGCTGCGCATTGCGGCCTACGGCCCGCATGCGGCCAACGTGGTAGGGCTGACTGACCAGACGGATCTCTTCTACACCATGAAAGCGGCGCTGGGCTTGAAATAACGGTTTTTCCCGGCGGAAATGCGATCCGCCGGGTGGTTTTTTCTGCACCACGAACCAGACTTAAAGGGTGATTTCACAAAAGGATGGTGCAATGAAAACAACAATACTGATTACGCTACTCTCCGGCGTGTTCCTGATGGCTTCAGCGAACGCGGCAGAAAAAACCTTAACGCCTCAGCAGCAGCGCATGACCACCTGCAACCAGCAGGCGACAGCGCAAACCCTCAAAGGGGATGCGCGTAAAACCTACATGAGCGACTGCCTCAAAAACGGCGCTTCAAAGCCGGGCGAGAAAAGCCTGACGCCGCAGCAGCAAAAGATGCGTGAATGCAGCGCCCAGGCAACGCAGCAAATGCTTAAGGGCGAGGATCGCAGCAAATTCATGAGTGCCTGCCTGAAGAAACAGGTGTAGTGCAAACGGGTGAGCCAGTGCCGTGGCTCACCCGAAATTTCATACTTCCCCCGTACACCCCCTCTCTATAATTTGGGAAATTGTTTCAGACTATTCCCAAAAATGATCAATGATGAAATTTTTTACACTAAAGAGAGCGTTCAGGAAGAGTGGCATCAGGATCTTTTTCAGGATGACTCACACCGTTCCGGCATCCTGTTTGCCCGGCGGGTGCGGCTGGCGCGAACCGTGGGGCTGGCGGCGATGTTTTTCCCGATTGCGGGCGTGCTGGTCAGCCATTTTCTGCCCGGCGGCTGGTGGCTACTGCTGGTCGGCTGGGCGTTTATCTGGCCGCACCTGGCCTGGCAGCTCGCCTTCCGCTCCGCCGCGCCTTACCGCCGGGAAGTCTGCAACCTGAAGGTGGAAGCCATTATCGCCGGGGTCTGGATTGGCCTGATGGGGATCGGTGCGTTGCCGTCTGCCGCGCTGTTCATGATGATCGGCATGAATATGATGGGGGCGGGCGGCTGTCGCCTGTTCTTAACCGGCACGATCCTGGCCGTGCTCTCAGCGCTGATCACCTTACACCTGACCGGCAACATCGTAACCTTCGCGCCCGGCGGGCTGGAGTGGGGGCTGACGCTGCCGGTGCTGATCCTCTATCCCATGCTCTTCGCCTGGGTCAGCCACCAGACGGCAATTCGCCTCGCCGAACATAAGCGCCGGCTGGAACTCATGAGCAGCCGTGACGGCATGACCGGCGTTTACAATCGCCGCCACTGGGAAAATCTCCTGCGCAATGAGTACGAGCAGTGCCGACGCAGCCATCGGGAAGCGACCATTTTGCTGATCGATATCGATCACTTTAAGAGCATTAACGACACCTGGGGGCACGACGTGGGCGATGAGGCCATTATTGCTATCACCCGCCAGCTTCAGATGTCGCTACGCGCGGGCGATTTTATTGGCCGCTTCGGTGGGGATGAGTTTGCGGTGATTATGTCCGGCACGCCTGCGGAGAGTGCGATTGCGGCGATGTCGCGCGTTCATGAGCGTCTGAATCACATGACATTACCCCGGGCACCCGGCGTGCGGTTACGGATAAGCGTCGGCGTTGCGCCGTGGAGGACGCAGTTTGGGCACTATCGCGAATGGCTGAAAGCCGCTGATGTTGCCCTTTATAAGGCGAAAAACGCCGGGCGCGGACGCACTGAAGTCGCCGCCTGACGCCCGGCACTGCGGATCAGGATTTACTGAGCGCCTCTGATTTTTCCATGCATTTTTCCATCGCCTCGATGACAGCCGAGCGGAACCCACGCTCCTCGAGCACGCGTACGGCTTCGATGGTCGTGCCGCCCGGTGAACAGACCATATCTTTCAGCTCACCCGGATGTTTGCCGGTCTCCAGCACCATTTTGGCAGACCCCATCACCGCCTGTGCGGCAAATTTATAGGCCTGCGCGCGCGGCATTCCGCCCAGCACGGCAGCATCCGCCATCGCTTCGATAAACATAAATACGTAGGCGGGTGCAGAGCCGCTCACGCCCACCACCGGGTGGATCATGGCCTCATTAATGACCTCCGCCTCACCGAAGCAGCGGAAAATATTGAGCACATCGGCAATGTCTTCAGAAGTGACCAGCGCGTTCGGGGTCACGGACGTCATGCCAGCATTGACCAGCGAAGGGGTGTTCGGCATGGCGCGGACAATTTTGCGGTCATGTCCCAGCGCACGCGCCAGCTGGTCGAGCGTCACGCCCGCGGCAATCGAGACCACCAGCGTCTCTTTATTCAGGCTGGAGGTGACATCGCTCAGGACCTTAATCATGATGTTAGGTTTGACAGCACCGAAGACGATATCCGCCACCTGGGCCACTTCCTGAGCGCTTTCCGCCGCATTAACGCCATACTCATCGCGCAGCGCCGCGACTTTATCCGGTGATGGGGTATAGACCCAAATCTGCCCCGGCAGGACCTGTCCACTGGCGATAAGACCGCCCAGAATCGCTTTGCCCATATTGCCGCAGCCGATAAACCCGATTTTCTTATCCATCACGTTTCTCCGTTATTATGCGTTGTCGTCTCTGATGGATAGCTTAACAACGAAATGCAGGCGACAATAGTCACAGATCAACAAGGGGAGACAATATGGCGATTTGGGTTGATGCGGACGCGTGTCCGAATGTGATTAAAGAGATTTTATTCCGCGCGGCCGACCGCGTGCAGATGCAGCTGACGCTGGTGGCGAACCAGAATATCCGCGTACCGCCGTCGAAGTTTATCCGTTCCCTGCGCGTGCCAGCGGGGTTTGACGTGGCAGACAATGAAATTGTGCGCCTGTGCAGCGCCGAGGATTTAGTGATCACGGCGGATATTCCGCTGGCCGCAGAAGTGCTGGAGAAAGGCGCGGCGGCGCTGAATCCGCGCGGCGAACGCTACTCGCCTGCGACCATTCGCGAAAAACTCACCATGCGTGATTTTATGGATACGATGCGCGCCAGCGGTGTGCAAACCGGTGGGCCAGACAGCTTATCGCAACGCGACCGCCAGCAGTTTGCCGCAGAACTGGATAAATGGCTGCTCGAGGTGAAGCGCCGCACGGCGAAATAAGAACCCTTCTTAAATTGTGGTACAGTGTGGCCTCCACAGGGTTGTCATTCCGTACCGCTTTGCAGTAAAGTAAACGCAACATCTTCTGCAATAATTTCTTTACAGTCTTCAGCCATCCGGCTTCAAGGGGAACACCTGGTCATGAACCCACCCATCTTTTTAGTTGGCCCCCGCGGCTGTGGGAAAACCACCGTTGGTCTTGAACTGGCGCGGATCAATCACAGTCAGTTTGTCGACACCGATCACTGGCTACAGACGCAGGCCGGGAAAACCATCGCGGAGATCGTCGACGAAGAGGGCTGGGAGAGTTTTCGCGCACGCGAAACGGCAACCCTCGAAGCGGTAACGGCACCTTCCACCGTTGTGGCTACCGGCGGCGGGATCATTCTGGCACCTTATAATCGTCAGTTTATGCACGAGAACGGGATCGTAATCTATCTGTGCGCCCCGGTTTCCACGCTGGTGGCCAGACTGGAAGCCTTCCCGGAAGAGGGGCAACGCCCGACGCTTACCGGCAAGCCGATCAGCGAAGAGGTAAGCGAGGTGCTGGCGGAGCGTGATGCGCTCTACCGCGAAGCGGCACACCACGTGGTTGACGCCGCTGCTGCCCCTGAAGAGGTGGTAATTCAGATTATTACCGCCCTGCGTTTGGCTTGCGCCAGCTAGCCGCCGTCTATACTCATAGTTCAGACAGTCAAAAAGGATGAACTATGCCAACCAGACCCCCTTATCCGCGTGAAGCCCGTATTGTTACCGTCGAAAAAGGTAACGGCGATCAAACCGTTACCTGGTACCAGCTGCGTGCTGACCACCCGAAACCAGACTCGCTGATCAGCGAACATGAAACTGAACAGGAAGCGCGGGACGCCAAACGGCGTTACGAAGATCCTGAAAAGACCTGACAAATTCCTAAATTCGCTACAACTGTGTTGATATCACACTTTTAACTCGGCGTTGTTGTTAAGCAGGAGTTAATATTTAGTTATTACAGGCGCTTTCGGAAAGGCCATGGGATCTTTACACTTCGGTCTGAAGATCAGCTGCTACGCTTTTGTGCTGGTAAAGTGCAACAGAAGGCGCGCAGCGTAGTGAGCCTGTGCCTGTGTCAACGCAGTGGTAGTGAATGAAGGCGAAAAAAATGAAGGCAACATTGGCGATCCTCACTATTGGGGTGGTTCCCGTAAGCGAAGTGTTACCGCTCTTAACCGAGCATATCTCTGAACAACAGATTGTCCATCTGAGCCTGTTGGGTAAGATCAGTCGGGAAGAGGTCATGGAAGACTACGCTATTGAACCGGGGGAGGATGCCCTGCCGACATTGTTAAGTGACGGTGAAATAGCGCACGTCTCGCGACAAAAAATTGAGCGCGCCCTGCAGGGCGTCATTGAAGTCCTTGATAATCAAAATTATGACGTCATCCTGCTGATGAGCACCGCCCCCATTACTGGCCTGGTGGCGCGTAATGCAATCCTCCTTGAACCGATGCGTATCATCCCGCCGCTGGTTGCCTCTATTGTGGACGGTCATCAGGTGGGCGTTATCGTCCCTATCGAAGAGCTGCTGGCTAACCAGGCCAATAAATGGAAGGTCCTGCCGAAAACCCCGCTCTACGCGCTGGCCAATCCGTTCTGGGACAGCGAGACAAAACTGATTGCCGCGGGCCGGGAGCTGATTGAAAAGGGTGCTGATGTTCTGATGCTGGATTGTCTGGGTTTCCACCAGCGGCATCGCGATTTACTGCAAAAAGCACTGGATGTGCCGGTGCTCCTGTCCAACGTGCTGGTGGCCCGCCTGGCCTCTGAACTGCTGGTCTGATGATTTTGCGTGACAGGCGATGAGCCTGGCCCCTATAGTGAATTTTTATCAATAAATATAAGGGCCAGCCCATGCTTCAAAGTAATGAATACTTTTCCGGTAAAGTGAAATCCATTGGTTTTACCAGCAGCAGTACTGGCCGTGCCAGTATCGGCGTGATGGCTGAAGGGGAATACACCTTTGGTACCGCAGAAGCGGAAGAGATGACGGTTGTCAGCGGCGCGCTGAACGTCTTGCTGCCGGGCGAGACAGAGTGGAAAGTGTTTGCAGCGGGCCAGGTTTTCAACGTGCCGGGCCACAGCGAGTTTCATTTGCAGGTGGCTGAACCGACCTCTTATCTGTGCCGCTACCTGAAATAACGTTAAGCCGGGTAGCGCTCACGCGTGCCCGGCCTGTGTTTTACCTTAGCGTTGCGCTTCTCCACCAAGGCCTTCCACCAGACTCTGAATCAGCGCCGCCAGCTCGCCGGTCATCAGGATAAAGTCTGCGTCAAAGCGCTGGGCGAAATCTTCCCTGTCGATATCTTCATTCTGATCGCGTAACTCATCGCAGAACTTCAGACGCTTCACGGAGCCGTCGTCGCACATCACAAACTGAATGCGCTGCTGCCAGTCGAGCGCCAGTTTCGTGACCACTTTGCCTGCTTCAATGTGCACCGCAATCTCATCGCTCACCAGGTCCTGCTTTTTGGCACGGATCACGCCGCCATCTTCCAGCAGCGCTTTCAGCTCGGCTTCATCCAGGATCTGGAAGCCCTGCGCGGCACTGCCGCTACGCACCCATTCGGTCAGGGTCAGCTCAATCGGCGTTTCCAGCGCCAGCGGCACCACCGGCAGCGACCCGAGGCTTTTACGCAGCAGAGCCAGCGTATCTTCAGCTTTTTTGGCGCTGGCACAGTCCACCATGATCAGCCCGTTGACGGTGTCTATCCACATCATGGTCTGGCTAAAGCGGCTGAAGGCGCGCGGCAGCAGCGAGTGCAGCACCTCATCCTTCAGGGAATCTTTTTCGGTCTTTTTCAGCTTACGGCCCTGTTCGGCTTCCAGCTTGAAAATCTTCGCTTCGAGCGCCTGCTTCACCACCGGCGTCGGCAGGATTTTTTCCTCTTTACGGGCGCAGACGATGATTTGGCCCGTGCTGCTGGCGTGGGTCAAGGCATCGCTTTGTGAACCCATTGGCGGAACCCAGCCGGTTTTCGCCATATCCTGGCTACCGCAAGGGGAAAAGGTATAAGCGGCTAACTGTTTTTCCATCTCTTCTGCACGCAGCGAAACGTCGCGGCTGAGACGGTAAACCATCAAATTTTTGAACCACAGCATGATAATTTCCACGGCCTTGTCGTTAAATCAGCGGGCATGATAGCGAATTGTCGCATCGCTTGCATTGCTAATCGGGTAGACCGCTTCTACTCTGTTGATAATCAAAATAAAGAGGAGTGTCCTGTGCGTATTGGGATCGATTTGGGCGGCACCAAAACAGAAGTTATCGCGCTGAGCGAGCAGGGGGAGCAGCTGTTTCGCCACCGTCTGCCGACGCCGCGTGATGACTATCATCAAACCATCGAGACAATCGCGAGCCTGATTGAGATGGCCGAGCAGGCCACGGGGCAGCACGGCACCGTGGGGATGGGCATCCCGGGATCGCTTTCGCCCTATAGCGGGGTGGTGAAAAACGCCAATTCCACCTGGCTCAACGGACAGCCTTTCGATAAAGACTTAAGTCAACGCCTGAACCGCGACGTGCGTCTGGCAAACGATGCCAACTGTCTGGCGGTGTCGGAGGCGATTGATGGCGCGGCAGCGGGCGCGCAGACCGTCTTTGCGGTCATTATTGGCACCGGCTGCGGTGCAGGCGTGGCGTTTGGCGGCCGCGCGCACATTGGCGGTAACGGCACGGCGGGCGAGTGGGGCCATAATCCGCTGCCCTGGATGGATGAAGACGAGCTGAAATACCGTGCTGAGGTTCCGTGCTACTGCGGCAAGCAGGGGTGCATTGAGACGTTTATCTCCGGGACCGGTTTTGCCACGGATTACCATCGTCTGAGCGGGCAGTCGCTCAAGGGCAATGCGATCATGCGGCTGGTTGAGGAGCAGGATCCGGTAGCGGAACTGGCGCTCAGCCGCTACGAAATGCGTCTGGCAAAATCGCTGGCGCACGTGGTGAATATCCTTGATCCTGACGTTATCGTCCTCGGCGGCGGCATGAGCAACGTTGATCGGCTGTACGCCACGGTGCCAAACCTGGTGAAGCAGTGGGTCTTCGGCGGAGAGTGCGAAACCCCCATCCGCAAAGCGGTGCACGGGGATTCCAGCGGCGTGCGCGGCGCAGCGTGGCTGTGGCCACAGTGAGATATCGGGTGGTGCGGCCCGTGGTGCGGCCCGCTCCCCCTCACCCCAGCCCTCTCCCTCGAGGGAGAGGGGGATCAATTCCCTCTCCCCGTGGGAGAGGGTTAGGGTGAGGGCATCAGACCGCACCACTGTACCCTCACCCCACCGCAAACACCTTATCCAGCCTGCTATAACCCAGTCCGTTAATTTTCTTCACTTTGATCTGCACCGGAATGCGCTCTTTCATCGCCTCGACATGGCTGATCACGCCAATGGTTTTCCCGGTGGCGTTCAGCGCGTCGAGCGCGTCCAGCGCGGTATCCAGCGTTTCGCTGTCGAGGGTGCCGAAGCCCTCGTCAAGGAACAGGGAATCAATGCGGGTTTTGTGGCTCACCAGGTCAGAAAGCGCCAGGGCTAGCGCCAGGCTGACCAGGAAGCTCTCTCCCCCGGAAAGGGTTCGCGTATCACGCACGGCATCGGCCTGCCAGGTATCGACCACTTCCAGCTCCAGGGCGTCGCTGGCCTTGCGCTGAAGCAGGTAGCGCCCGTGCAGCCGGTTAAGCTGCTGGTTGGCGAGCCACACCAGATTATCCAGCGTAAGGCCTTGCGCGAACTTACGGAATTTGTCGCCCGTACTGGAACCAATCAGCGCATTCAGGTATCCCCAGTCGTCGGCCAGGCGGGCGCTCTCTTCAATTTGCTGCATCAGCACCTGCTGATGCAGCCGGTTGTCGCTGTCCTGCTTAAGCTGCTGGCGGATTTCACCCTGGCGCGTCGTGTTTTCACGCAGTTTTTGCGCCAGCTGCGTCAGCGTCGCCTGCAGCGCAGGTGCATCGGCTTCCAGCCCCTGCGGGCGAAGCGTCTGATGTTCGGCAAGCTGCTGATTGGCCTTCCCGGCCAGCGCTGTGGCCTGCTGAAGCTGATTTTCACGCGTCTGCTTAAGCTGTTCAAGACGACGGAGGGTATCCTCATCCAGCAGTGTGGCAAGGAACGCGTCGCGATCGGTGAAGCAGCTTGCGTCCAGCGCGGCGCTGAACTGGGCCTGAGAGTGCTGGAGCCGTTCGCGCTCCAGTGTCTCTTGCTGCTGAAGCGTGCTGAGCTGACTTTGCAGCGACACGCATTCGTCGTGGATCGCGCGCCAGTGTTCAGGAATCACCGCTTCGGCTTGTGCGTCGTCGCCGACCGGCAGCGTATCCAGAATGGGTATCAACGCGTTTATACGTTCCTGAATCGCGGCGTGCTGGGTCTGTTTTTCCTGCCATTGAGCATATTCGGTTTCGCGTGCGCTGAGCCAGACGCTTTCAGTCCCGTCATCGGGCACGTTAAGCGACAGCGACTGGAGCGAGGATGACAGTGCCTGACGCGTC
This sequence comes from Enterobacter sp. V87_3, assembly GCF_029967835.1. Classification (NCBI taxonomy): domain Bacteria; kingdom Pseudomonadati; phylum Pseudomonadota; class Gammaproteobacteria; order Enterobacterales; family Enterobacteriaceae; genus Enterobacter; species Enterobacter sp. V87_3. The sequence continues at coordinate 89,776 of NZ_JASCAM010000013.1, forward strand.
GACGTCAGCTGCTGCTGGTACTGGCGCGCCTGTGCGTCCAGTTCATTGAGCTGGTTTTGCAGGGTCAGGCGCTGGCTGAGCTGATACAGCTGGCGTTCGTACTGCTCCTGCTCGCTCATCCAGGGGGCGATATCATCCTGAATGTTCAGCGCTATGTTCAGGGAGGTGCAGACCTCCAGCCACTCTTTAGTGAGTGCTTGCTCTTCCTGAGAGAGCGCCTGAGCTTCTTCTGTCTCGCGCTGGATCTGTTGGGTCAGGGCATTCACCTGCCCGAGCACCAGCAACCCTTCGTCTTTTAGCGTGGCAACCTCTTTGGCTAACGCGTCACGACGCAGCTGGTTGGCGCTCAGCTCCAGCGCCCGGTATTCCGTGACGGCCGGATGAGTGGTTGAACCGCAGAGCGGGCAAGGTTTGCCTGCCTGCAAATCTGCCCGCTCCGCCTCCAGTTTCTTGATGGTTTTTTCTTGTTCGCAAAGCGTAACAACATCCTGATAGTGCTGGTTTTTTTCTTTGTACTGCTGACGACGCAGGCTCAGGGTTTCGTTAAGTTTTACCTGCTCAGCCTGCGCTTTCTGCACGCTTTGCGCATTCTGGCGCAGCCGTTTTTGCAGTGGCTGATAGCGCGCGTGTAGCGCGGTCAGACGCTGACGGAGCGCCCGTGACTGCGCCTGCTGCTCCATTGCCGTGGTGATAGCCTCAGCCGTCAGCGTCAGCGCGCTCTCCGGCATTTCAGCCAGCTTCTGGCGCAGTTCAGCAATGCGCGCCGATTGTGCCGCAAGCTGGCTGTTATCGCGATTCAGCTGCGCGAACTGCGCCCGCCAGCCAGCAATCTCTTGTCCCCACTGGCGAAAACGATCCTGTTCGCTCAGCCATTGCGCCAGAGCCGTATGCTCTGCCTGCAGCTGCTCCCGATGGCGAAGCGCGCCGTTGCGGATACGCGAGCGCAGCGCTGCTCTGTCGAGTAAGCGAGTGTTTACTTCAGCAATGACCTGGGTCGTCTGCGCCAGGCGGGTGGTTTGCTCCTGCTGGCGCTCCCACAGCGGGCGTAGCTGGGCGGCGGGGTGAGCCAGCTGGAGCTTTGCCAGCTCAGGCGCGGCATCGGTCAGTGCCTGCTGCGCCTGCTGCTGCGAAGCGGCGGCGCGCTGCTGTTCACGAATCAGCTCGTCGCTGCGCGTCAGCCACTGGAACGCTTTCTGGTGGCTTTGCTGCTCTGCCAGCAGGGTTTTCTCTTCGTCAGTAAGCACCTGCAAACTTTGCTGCAACTGCTGCTGTTGCTCTTCGCTTAACAGCACGACGCCCGCGGCCTGCGCTTCACACTTTTCCAGCGCGCTGCGGGCGGCTTTGTGCTTCTCAAACACCATGGCCGAAATCTGCCCGTAGATCTCGGTGCCGGTCAGCTCCTCCAGCAGCTCGGCGCGATCGCTCGGCTTAGCATTAAGAAACGCGGCGAATTGCCCCTGAGAGAGCAGCATTGAGCGGGTAAAGCGGCCATAGTCCAGCCCGGTGAGCGCGGCGGTTTGTTCCAGTTTATCCGTCACTTTATCGGCGAGAATTTTGCCGTCTTCGCAGCGCGCCAGCTCCACGCGCGGAGCCTGTAAGTTCCCGTCCGGCTGATTGCGCGCCCGGTTCTGGCTCCAGAACGCGCGGTAGGCGATGCCTTTGACCTCGAATTCCACCTCTGCCAGGCACTCGGCGGTGTCGCGCGTCATCAGGTCGTTTTGCGCCTGAGACACTTTTTGCAGGCGCGGCGTTTCGTGGTACAGCGCCAGACAAATGGCGTCGAGAAGGGTGGTTTTGCCTGCACCGGTGGCACCGGTAATGGCAAACAGCCCGTTGCTGGCAAAAGGCTCAGCGGTAAAATCGATTTTCCACTCGCCCTTGAGCGAGTTGAGGTTTTTCAGACGCAGGCTGAGAATTTTCATGCGCTTTCTTCCTCGTCATGCAGGGTGTGCAGAGTCTGAACAAACAGCTCGTTGAGCCTTGTGCGTCTGTCATCGTCCAGCTCTTCATGCGCAAGCCGCCGCTCGAAGACCTCTTCCACCCGGAGTTCGCTAAGCGTTTCGCGCCGGGCACCTGAGAGAAGTTTCTCGCGCTGCTCGCGGCTGCGGCGTACCAGCAACACTTCGACGGGAAGATCTTCCGTCAGCGCCTGAATTTTACGCTGCATATCGTGCAGGTAGTCGTCGGTGGTGATTTCGATATCCAGCCAGACGGGCGGGTTAAGCTCTGCGCCGCGCCACTGCTCAAGCTGGGCGGTAATGGCGGCCAGATCGCCCTTCAGTACCGCCAGCGGCTGGGTGACAGGGACTTCCAGCGGCTCAACGGCGCTGAGTTTGCCGTCGGTGAAGCTCACCAGATGCACGCATTTCGCCTTGCCCGTTTCGTCAAAACTGAGCGGAATGGGCGAGCCACAGTAGCGGATGTGTTCGCAGCCGCCGATCACCTGCGCGCGGTGAATGTGCCCAAGGGCGATGTAGTCGGCGGGCGGGAAGTTTTGCGCCGGGAAGGCGTCCAGGGTGCCGATATAGATCTCGCGCACCGCGTCACTTTTACTGGCTCCGACGGTGGTCAAATGGCCGGTGGCAATAACGGGAAGAGGTTGTTCACCGCGCAGGGTGCAGGCCTGTGCGTGCTGCTGATGATAATAGTCGGTGATGGCCTGCAATAAATGCTTCTGCTTTTCGCTGCCGGAAAGGCCTGCCTGGCTTTGAACGATATCCCGCGGGCGTAAAAATGGGATCGGGCACAGCACTGCCCCCGGCGTGCCGTCGCGTTTGTTCAGGATCTGCGGCGCGTGCCCGGCACTCGCCACCACGGTCGTGTTGAGGAACGCCAGAATATCGCGGGATTCATTCAACGTGGCGACGGAGTCATGGTTGCCCGCGACAATCACCAGATGACAGCCGGTTTGCTGCAGGTTGACCACAAAGCGGTTATACAACTCGCGCGCATAGCTCGGCGGCTGTCCGGTATCAAAAATATCGCCTGCCACGATAATTGCGTCGACCTCCTGCAACCGGGCCGTCTCCAGCAGCCAGTTCAGAAACGCTTCATGTTCAGCGGCGCGGCTTTTGCTGTAAAAATTTTGACCCAGATGCCAGTCCGAGGTGTGAAGTATGCGCATATCAGATCCGTGGCGAAAAAAGATGGGGGGATTATAAACTTTCAGGGAACGGAAAATAACCGCTGTAATAAAACAACAGTTTGCCATTGATGATGGTAATGTTTTTCATAAATCTGTCATAAATCTGACGCATAATGGCGCCGAATTACAACATGTAACTTAAATAAGACAAAACAGGGCAAAGTATGGCGAGACGTATTCTGGTCGTAGAAGATGAAGCTCCGATTCGTGAAATGGTGTGCTTCGTGCTCGAACAAAACGGTTTCCAGCCGATTGAAGCGGAAGATTATGACAGCGCGGTGAATCAGCTGAATGAACCCTGGCCCGACTTGATCCTGCTGGACTGGATGCTGCCCGGCGGCTCCGGACTGCAGTTTATCAAACACATTAAACGTGAAGCGATGACCCGCGATATTCCGGTGGTCATGCTGACGGCGCGCGGTGAAGAAGAGGATCGCGTTCGCGGTCTGGAAACCGGCGCGGATGATTACATTACCAAGCCGTTCTCCCCGAAGGAGCTGGTTGCCCGCATTAAAGCCGTGATGCGCCGTATTTCGCCGATGGCGGTGGAAGAGGTGATTGAGATGCAGGGCCTGAGCCTTGACCCGACCTCGCACCGCGTCATGACCGGCGAAAATCCTCTCGACATGGGGCCGACAGAATTTAAGCTCCTGCACTTCTTTATGACCCACCCTGAGCGCGTATACAGCCGCGAACAGTTGCTGAATAACGTCTGGGGAACTAACGTCTATGTCGAAGACCGAACGGTTGACGTCCATATTCGCCGCCTGCGTAAAGCGCTGGAACTGAGCGGCCACGATCGCATGGTGCAGACGGTCCGCGGCACGGGTTATCGTTTTTCGACCCGTTTCTGAACAATGACAGGAGTGTGACGCGTGCTGGAACGTCTGTCATGGAAAAGGCTCGTCTTTGAACTGATCTTATGCTGTATTCCGGCCTTCATTCTGGGGGCTATTTTTGGCTATCTGCCGTGGTTTTTACTGGCCGCGGTGACCGGACTGCTGATCTGGCATTTCTGGAATCTGCTGCGCCTCTCCTGGTGGCTGTGGGTGGACAGAAGTATGACCCCTCCGCCGGGAAGCGGAAGCTGGGAGCCGCTGCTGTACGGCCTGCACCAGATGCAGATGCGTAATAAAAAGCGCCGCCGCGAGCTGGGCAGCCTGATAAAACGCTTTCGCAGCGGCGCAGAATCGCTGCCGGACGCGGTTATTTTAACCACCGAAGAGGGAACCATCTTCTGGTGTAACGGCCTGGCGCAACAGCTGCTCGGCCTGCGCTGGCCGGATGACAATGGTCAGAATATCCTTAACCTTCTGCGTTATCCCGAGTTCACGCTGTACCTCAAAAAGCGTGACTTTACCCGCCCGCACGATCTGAAGCTCAACAATGGCCGTCATCTTGAGATCCGCGTGATGCCCTACAGCGATCGGCAGTGGCTGATGGTGGCGCGCGACGTGACCCAGATGCACCAGCTGGAAGGGGCGCGCCGCAACTTCTTCGCCAACGTTAGCCACGAACTGCGCACGCCGCTGACGGTGCTGCAGGGCTATCTGGAGATGATGCAGGAGCAAACGCTGGAAGGAGCACCGCGCGAGAAGGCGCTGCACACCATGCGCGAGCAGACGCACCGGATGGAAGGGCTGGTGAAGCAGCTGCTGACGCTCTCGAAAATTGAAGCGGCTCCGTCGCTGGCGCTCACTGACACCATAGACGTGCCGATGATGCTGCGCGTGGTGGAGCGTGAAGCACAGACGTTAAGCCATAAGAAACACACCTTCAGCTTTGAGGTGGATAACAGCCTCAAAGTGCTCGGCAGCGAGGATGAACTGCGCAGCGCCATCTCCAACCTGGTCTATAACGCGGTGAATCACACGCCGGAGGGAACGCATATCGTAGTGCGCTGGCAGCCTACCCCGGCGGGGGCTGAGTTTAGCGTCGAGGATAACGGGCCGGGCATTGCGCCGGAGCACCTTCCGCGCCTGACCGAGCGTTTTTACCGTGTGGATAAAGCGCGCTCACGCCAGACCGGGGGAAGCGGTCTTGGACTGGCGATTGTGAAACATGCGGTGAATCACCACGAAAGCCGTCTTGATATTCAGAGTACGCCGGGCAAAGGAACCCGTTTCAGTTTCGTCATGCCGGAACGATTGATTGCCAAAAAGATCGCCTGACGGCGGATGTGTCATTTTACCTTTCCACGGGTCAGCGTATGCTGGCCCGTTTGCTTTGCAGTCAAGCGAAACGCGGGTGAATATTATACGGCTGTTGTTTTTTTGTTCGCATGATTAGCCATGGGTTTTTCCTGAATATGGCGTATCGTGCTACCTTGAATTTCTATGCTGGTATATTGTTCTGGTTTTACGATCCCTCCTTGCCTTTAAACGTTATAAGCGTTTAAATTGCCCCCCATATACTGTCAGACCGACTGTATTTGCGTGGTAAATCGAAAAACTATTCTTCGCCACGCCAGGACGGGAGCATATCCCGCTGAAATTGAGCAAATTTTCCGCTGTATCGTCCCGCGAGGGATGGCGAAAATCTCAACGTTTTCAACACCACATCCACAGGCAGTAAGGTTCTATGACCCATCACTTAAAATCGCGTGACATCATCGCGCTGGGCTTTATGACATTTGCGCTGTTCGTTGGCGCAGGCAACATCATTTTCCCTCCTATGGTTGGTTTACAGGCGGGTGAACACGTCTGGACCGCCGCGTTTGGCTTCCTGATTACTGCCGTGGGGCTGCCGGTGCTGACCGTGGTCGCGCTGGCGAAAGTGGGTGGCGGCGTCGATAGCCTCAGCACGCCAATTGGCAAAGTGGCGGGCGTCCTGCTGGCGACCGTCTGCTATCTGGCCGTTGGCCCGCTGTTTGCGACCCCGCGTACCGCGACCGTCTCCTTCGAAGTGGGGATTGCTCCGCTGACCGGTGACGGCGCGATGCCGCTGTTTATCTACAGCCTGGTTTATTTTGCCATCGTGATTCTGGTTTCCCTCTATCCGGGCAAGCTGCTGGATACCGTGGGTAACTTCCTGGCTCCGCTGAAAATCATTGCGCTGATCGTGCTGGCCGTTGCCGCCATCATCTGGCCAGCGGGGCTTATCAGCCACGCGATGGATGCCTACCAGAACGCAGCCTTCTCTAACGGCTTTGTAAACGGCTATCTGACGATGGATACGCTGGGTGCGATGGTCTTCGGTATTGTTATCGTTAATGCCGCGCGTTCTCGCGGCGTGACCGAAGCGCGTCTGTTGACCCGCTACACCATCTGGGCTGGCCTGATGGCCGGTGTGGGCCTGACGCTGCTGTATCTGGCGCTGTTCCGCCTGGGGTCCGATAGCGCAACGCTGGTTGATCAGAATGCCAACGGTGCGGCGATCCTGCATGCTTACGTTCAGCACACCTTTGGTGGTGCGGGTAGCATGCTGCTGGCGGTACTGATCTTCCTGGCGTGTCTGGTGACCGCGGTTGGCCTGACCTGCGCCTGTGCGGAGTTCTTTGCCCAGTATCTGCCGCTCTCTTACCGCACGCTGGTCTTTATCCTTGGCATCTTCTCCATGGCGGTATCCAACCTGGGGCTGAGCCACCTGATTCAAATCTCTATTCCGGTGCTGACGGCCATCTATCCGCCGTGCATCGTGCTGGTGGTGCTGAGCTTTACCCGTCCATGGTGGAACAACTCCTCGCGAATTATTGCGCCGGCCATGTTTATCAGCCTGATTTTTGGTATCCTTGACGGGATTAAAGCATCGGCATTCAGTGAAGTGCTGCCTGGCTGGACACAGCGTCTGCCGCTGTCCGAGCAAGGTCTGGCCTGGCTGCTGCCTACCGTTGTCGCGCTGGTTCTGGCTATTGTCTGGGACCGTGCAGCAGGGCGTCAGGTAACATCGAACGCCCATTAATCAACGGCAACAAAGTGTTTAACCACGGGGCTTAAGGCCCCGTGGTTTTTTGTTTTTTCGTGTTGAATGGCAAGACTTAAATGGAAAGCACTAACAAACTTAAACGTGGACTGAGCACTCGCCACATCCGCTTTATGGCGCTGGGCTCTGCTATCGGTACCGGTCTTTTTTATGGCTCGGCAGATGCCATCAAAATGGCCGGTCCAAGCGTGCTGCTGGCCTATATCATCGGCGGCGTGGCGGCCTACATCATTATGCGCGCGCTCGGGGAGATGTCGGTTCATAATCCGTCCGCCAGCTCCTTCTCGCGTTATGCTCAGGAAAACCTCGGCCCACTGGCGGGCTTCATTACCGGGTGGACCTACTGCTTTGAAATCCTGATAGTGGCAATTGCCGACGTCACGGCGTTTGGTATCTATATGGGCGTCTGGTTCCCCGCCGTCCCGCACTGGATATGGGTGCTGAGCGTCGTGCTGATCATCTGCGCCGTGAATCTGATGAGCGTGAAGGTGTTTGGCGAACTGGAGTTCTGGTTCTCCTTCTTCAAAGTCGCGACCATCATCATCATGATCCTCGCCGGTTTTGGCATTATCATCTGGGGTATTGGTAACGGCGGGCAGCCGACCGGGATCCATAACCTGTGGACCAACGGTGGCTTCTTCAGCAACGGCTGGCTTGGAATGGTGATGTCGCTGCAGATGGTGATGTTTGCCTACGGTGGGATCGAGATTATCGGTATTACCGCGGGCGAAGCGAAAGACCCGGAGAAATCCATTCCGCGCGCCATCAACTCCGTGCCGATGCGTATTCTGGTGTTCTACGTGGGTACGCTGTTCGTGATCATGTCCATTTATCCGTGGAACCAGGTGGGCACCAACGGCAGTCCGTTCGTGTTGACCTTCCAGCACATGGGCATTGCCTTTGCGGCCAGCATTCTGAACTTCGTGGTGCTCACCGCGTCGCTTTCCGCGATCAACAGTGACGTGTTTGGCGTAGGCCGTATGCTGCACGGCATGGCGGAGCAGGGCAGCGCGCCGAAGGTGTTTGCCAAAACGTCGCGCCGCGGTACGCCGTGGGTGACGGTGGTGGTCATGACCGTTGCGCTGCTGTTCTCGGTTTACCTGAACTACATCATGCCGGAAAACGTCTTCCTGGTGATTGCCTCGCTGGCCACGTTCGCTACCGTGTGGGTGTGGATCATGATTTTGCTGTCGCAGATTGCATTCCGCCGTCGGCTGCCGCCGGACGAGGTTAAGGCGCTGAAGTTTAAAGTGCCGGGCGGGGTACCAACCACCGTGGCCGGGCTGATCTTCCTGGTGTTTATCATCGGTCTGATTGGCTATCACCCGGATACCCGCATTTCGCTGTACGTCGGCCTGGCGTGGATCGTCCTGCTGCTGGTGGGCTGGGTGTTTAAACGCCGCCATGACCGTCAGCTGGCGCAAGCGCAGTAATCCTCTTTCCCCTCTCCCTGTGGGAGAGGGGCCTAATGCCTCCTCCCCCGTCCTCCTCCCCCAATAAATCCCCTCATGGTGAGCTAACCTTAACTACCCTGTGGCAAGGTGACGTCAATTTCATCAAAGGGGATTCGTGATGTTAAATGCCTGGCACCTTCCGGTTGCCCCATTTGTTAAGCAAAACAAAGACAATCTGGTGATTACGCTCTGGCTGACAGGAGAAAATCAGCCTGAACGCGTGACGCTTCGCGCTGAAGTGGATAACGAAGAAACGACGCTGAAAATGCACAAACAGCGCAGCCAGCCGCAGCCAGGGGTGACGGCGTGGCGGGCGAATATTGATTTGGTCAGCGGCCAGCCGCGTCGGCGCTATAGCTTTAAACTGCTGTGGAATAACCGCCAGCTGTGGTTCACTCCGCAGGGGTTCAGCCGTTTCCCGCCCGCGCGCCTGGAGCAGTTCGCGGTGGATTATCCCGATCACGGCCCGCAGTGGGTTAATGACCAGGTCTTTTACCAGATTTTCCCGGACCGCTTTGCCCGAAGCGAAAAGCGGACCGCGGATCAGGATAAGGTCTATTACCACCATGCGGCAGGGCACGACATTATCCTGAAAGCATGGGATGAACCGCTTACCGCGCAGGCGGGCGGCTCGACCTTTTACGGCGGCGATCTCGACGGGATCAGCGCAAAACTTCCGTACCTGAAATCCCTCGGCGTCACCGCGTTGTACCTGAATCCGGTGTTTAAAGCCCCGAGCGTGCACAAATACGATACCCAGGACTATCGTCACGTTGACGAGCAGTTTGGCGGCGATGAAGCGCTCCTGCGCTTACGTGAAAATACGCAGCGCGAAGGTATGCGTCTGGTTCTGGACGGCGTATTCAACCACAGCGGCGATTCGCACGCCTGGTTTGATCGCCATAACCAGTCGATGGGCGGCGCGTGCCACAACCCGGATTCGCCGCAGCGCGACTGGTACAGCTTCGATGAGGAAGGGCGCACGCTCGACTGGCTGGGCTATCCCAGCCTGCCAAAGCTGGATTTTCAGTCGCCCACGCTGGTGAATGAGATTTACGGTGGCGAAGAGAGCATTGTGCGCCACTGGCTGAAGGCGCCGTGGAGCATGGACGGCTGGCGGCTGGACGTGGTGCATATGCTGGGCGAAGCGGGTGGGGCGCGAAACAACCTGACCCACGTTGCCGCAATCACCTACTCGGCGAAAGTCGCCAACCCCGACGCGTTCGTCTTTGGTGAACATTTTGGCGACGCCCGCCAGTGGCTGCAGGCCGATGCGGAAGATGCGTCGATGAACTATCGCGGCTTTACCTTCCCACTGTGGGGATTCCTTGCCAACACGGATATCTCTTACGATCCGCAGCATATCGACGCTGAAACCTGCATGGCGTGGATGGATAATTACCGCGCTGGCCTGTCGCATCAGCAGCAGCTCAGGATGTTCAACCAGCTGGACAGCCACGATACCGCCCGCTTTAAATCGCTACTGGGTAAGGACGTGACACGCCTGCCGCTGGCCGTTACCTGGCTCTTTACCTGGCCGGGTATACCCTGCATTTACTACGGCGATGAGGTGGGGCTGGATGGCAATAACGATCCGTTCTGCCGCAAAACCTTCCCATGGGAGCCAGAAAAACAGGACAAGGTGCTGTTGAGCCTCTATCAGCGTCTGGCGAAAGTGCGTAAACAGAGTCTCGCCCTGCGCTACGGCGGCTGTCAGGTGGTCTACGCCCACGATAACGTGGTGGTGTTTGTCCGCGTCTATAACCAGCAGCGCGTGCTGGTGGCGATAAACCGTGGTGAAGCCTGTGAGGTGGTGCTGGATGATTCCCCGCTGCTGAAGGTGGCGACGTGGAAAAATAAAGAGGGCAAGGCGACAATTCATGACGGCGTGCTGGCGCTGCCGACGATATCCGCGACGATCTGGCTCGGCAGTTAACGCGACAGGGAGTGTTTCCAACTTTTAGGATAGCGTAAATGCAATTATTTATGTCAATCTTCGCGGATCGTTTACGTAGAAGGTGGAAACATGGACGTGCTCTACACCCTTGGTTGTTTGTTCCTGGTTTTTGCACTGGTGGTTGCGCCCGTGCTTGCGGTTATCGGCTTTAAGCGGAGTACGGCGTTGCGGCAGGAGATCGCCCGGCTTCGCCAGCGTATTGAGTCGCTCGAGCAATGTGGTGTTGCTGAGATAGCACCGCAGACGGCGCAGACCGCCGCGCCGGGGGGAGTGCCTCCTCCTGTGGTGGCGGACGTTCCCGCATCTGTGGATCCCTGGCGTGGGGAAATCGCCACTCTCGTGGCAGAACCCGCTCCGGCCCCTGCGCCTACGGCAAAACAGCCTTCTGCCGTTGGTGGCATACTGACATCGCTGGCGCGCTGGTTTATGCAGGGTAATCCACTGGCGAAGCTGGGGATCCTGCTGCTTTTCCTCGGTCTCTCTTTCCTGCTGCGCTATACCGCTGAACATTCTCAGTTCCCGCTTGAGTTGCGCCTGGTGGCGACGGCGCTGTTTGCCATCGTTTTGCTGGCGGTTGGCTGGCGATTGCGGCCTAACCAGCCGGTTTATGCGCTTATCATACAGGGCGGGGCAACGGGCATTCTCTACCTGACCGTGTTTGGTGCGTTCAGGCTCTGGCAAATGCTGCCGGTGACGCTGGCTTTTGGGTTGCTGGTGGTGATTTGCGCCGCGAGCGTCGGGCTGGCCGTGCTGCAAAAGGCATTGAGCCTTGCCATGCTGGCGAGTCTTGGTGGGTATCTGGCCCCACTGCTCCTGTCTACCGGAGGCGGTAGTTTTGTGGCGCTGTTCTCTTTCTATCTCCTGCTTTCCATCGGCATTCTCGCCATCAGCATCTGGCAGCACTGGCGCGAGCTCAATCTGCTTGGGCTGCTTTTTACGTTCGGTGTGGGTGGCCTGTGGGGGCTGAACGACTATCAGCCTGAAGACTATGGGTTCTGCCAGCTGTTCCTGATTGCCAATACGCTGATATTCGGCGTGCTGAGCGTGGCGCTGTCGCTACGGGCGCAAAAAAAAGGGCAACAGATCATTGACGGCGTACTGCTGTTCGCTCCGCCGCTGATCGGCTTCGGGATACAGTATGGCATGACCCGGCACTGGGAATATGGCCCGGCACTGAGCGCGCTGGGATATGGTGCATTTTATCTTGCTCTTGCGTTCCTCGCGCTGCGGCGCTATCCATCCATCGGACGACCGATGGTCATGGCGGCGCTGGCCATCGGCGGTGGGTTCGCCACGCTTGCCATTCCGCTGGCGCTCTCCGCGCGCTGGACGGCAATGGCCTGGGCGCTGGAGGGGCTGGGTATCCTCTGGCTGGGCGTACAGCAGCACCAGCAACGCATGAGCTATAGCGGTACGGCGCTGCTGGTGCTGGCGTTCGGCAGCGCGCTGTTGTCGCAAATGAACGGCGTGACCTCTCTGAGCCGGCTCCTCATCTTCGCCATCCTTAGCCTTTGCTGGCTGGCTGCGGCCTGGCTGTGGCGCAGTCGTTTTCTGTCAGTCAGCCGGGCGCTGTTGGCTGGCGGCCTGTTGTTCTGGATCGTGGCGCAGCTGGGTGCCTCGCAGCTGGTGCTGACGAAGGCATTACCGATTCTGGCGAGTGTGCTGGCACTGACGGCGGCGTCAGTCTGGGGCTGGCGTCAGGTGGCCGCTCGTCTGGCGTGGTGGGAGCTGGATGCCAGCAAATGGCTGCTGTGGCCGGTGATGCTGCTGATGGTGCTTTTTCAGCTCGGGCACCAGCAGATCTTTGCCGCCGGCTGGTCAAATCTGGCCTGGTGCATTGCGCTTCCTTCCGCGCTAATGCTGTTGCGGCGCGACGCTAAAAAGTTCCTTCCGCGCTTCACGATGGGGCTGCACCTGTCGCTATTCTGGATGATTTTACTGGCGCTGGCGGCGGAGCTTTACTGGTTTGCTCGCGCGCTGCCGTGGGGCATGGCGGCCTGGAGCTGTGGACTGGCGATGGCGGCAGGCGGCGGAGTGATTCTGGCGGTCTCTGCGGCGGTGCGTCGCCGCGCGTGGCCGTTCGGAGAGTGGCCTGCGCTCTACGCCTGCCTGGCACCGATCCCCGTCGTCGTGGTGCTGCTGCTGATGCTGGTCTTAACCAATTTCCAGGACGGCGTCGTTTATCGTCAGAAATGGCTGCCGCTGATAAACCCACTTGAGGAAGGCGCAGCGTTTGCGCTGCTGGGGCTGGTAGTCTTTTATCGGGCAGTGGATCGCTACTATCCCGCATTGCTTTCATACGCTCGCCCGTGGCCTGCCGCCGCGATCGCAGCATTGAGCTTCTGGTGGCTTAACGGTGCGCTGATGCGCGCCCTGGCCTGGTATGGGGAAGTGGCCTGGAATATGGCGTCGCTGTGGGACTCGCGGCTTATCCAGACCACGTTTGCCCTGTTCTGGATGCTGAGTGCGCTGGTGGTCATGATGAATGCCACCCGCAGAGCCTCCCGTCAGGAGTGGCTCTGCGGTGCTGCCCTGCTGGGTGTGGTGATAATTAAACTGATGCTGGTCGATAGCGCAGGCGGAGGCGGCCTGTCGCGTGCGGTGGCGTTTATCGGCGTGGCGATACTGGTTCTGATCGTGGGCTATTTCTCACCACTGCCGCCTAAAACAGGATATGAAAAATGAAATGGATGAAAGCGGTAGCGTGTACCGCCCTGCTGGCGTTTTCCGGCCCGGCGCTCTGCGACGGGGTACAAACTGAATCGCCGCAGGATTATGCCTTCGGTCGTTCACTCAATACGTCTGTTCCCTCACTGTGGTATCGGTTGACGTTGCCGCTCGCCGTCTACGCGCAGAGCACGTCGGCGAATCTGGATGATGTCCGCGTCTTTAATCAGTCGGGCGAGCCGGTTCCCTTCAGCCTGGTTACCGCGACCCGCCCGCAGGCGACAGCGCAATCCACGGCGCTGCGCCTTTTTCCTCTGGACGCGTCAGTGCTTACCGCCGGTGATGGCAATACGCTCCTGCTCCGTTCCCGAAACGGCGTTGAGATTGTGCTGGAAGAGCCGAAAGCAGCTGCGGCCGGGCAACATTATTTGCTCACCCTGCCTGAACAGACGACGGGTGAACTTGCCCTGTCCCAACTGGAGTTGCTCTGGAATACCCATCAGACGTCGTGGCAGGGAACGGCGTCGGTCTATTACAGCGAGGATCTTAAGCGCTGGTCTACCCTGTACAAGGATATGCCGCTGCTGGACGTCGTCAGCGGCCAGGATCGTCTTAAGCTCGATCGGATCGATACTGATATTGTTCTTTCTCCCGATGCGAATCGCTATCTGATAGTGGTGCTGGATACGCAAAGCCAGGGAATGACGTTGACGGGTGTAAACGCAATTAGCGCCCCGGCGCAGGCGGCCCCGGAAGCAATCGACCTTGATGGGGAAGGGAAACAGCTATCGACAAGCGAAGCGCAGTGGCAATGGGCGCATCCGCAGCCGTTGAGCGCGGTCAGCATTTTCTTGAAAGGCGACGGCGTCCTGCCCGTGGAGATCGCGTGGCGGAGTACGGAAAAAGACACATGGCACCCCCTGAAAAAAGAGGTTCTTTACCGTCTTAATGGCAAAAGGTCTGCGTCGGTTTCACTTGGTGGAGAACGGGTCCAGGCGATAAAAATCACCACGCTGAATGCGCGTTTACCGGAAAAACTTCCGGACGTCATCGGGCATCGTGACCGCGTTGACCTGGTGTTCAACGCGCAGGGGAAAGCACCGTACGTGCTTGCATGGGGAAACGGGGCGGCAAAACCTGCAAAGGTGGAGCCTGAGATGCTGATCCCCGCCGACCTGCGCAAAACCTATGACAGTGAGAATCTGCCGCAGGTCGATATTGAGGATGATGTTGCGTTAGGTGGTGAGGGGCGTTTGACCGCCACGTTCGCGAGCGAGCAGGAGAGCCGGATGAACGCGTTGCTGGTTTGGGGCGTGCTGATTGTGGGCGTGATTCTGCTGGCCGTTATGGCCTGGCGCATCTGGCGAGAGACGCAGCGTAAAGCATAAAAAAAGGCCCGCATAAGCGGGCCTTTTTCGTAAACCGTGCCGATTACAGGCTGGATACGTTCTCAGACAGGTACTTAGCCACGCCGTCCGGAGACGCGTTCATGCCTTCTTTCCCTTTTTCCCACTGAGCCGGGCACACTTCGCCGTGCTCTTCGTGGAACTGCAGCGCGTCAACCATGCGCAGCATTTCGTCGATGTTACGACCCAGCGGCAGATCGTTCACAACCTGGTGACGAACGATGCCGTTCGCGTCGATCAGGAAAGAACCGCGCAGCGCAACGCCTGCGTCCGGATGCTCAATACCGTAAGCCTTCTGGATTTCGCGTTTAATGTCCGCAACCATCGCGTATTTCACCGCACCGATGCCGCCGTTGTCGACAGGGGTGTTACGCCATGCGTTGTGTACAAATTCAGAGTCGAAGGAGACGCCAACGACTTCTACGCCACGTTTCTGGAATTCTTCATAACGTTTGTCGAACGCGATCAGCTCAGACGGGCAAACGAAAGTGAAGTCCATTGGCCAGAAGAACAGAACGGTCGCTTTACCGTTGGTGTGCTGTTTGAAGTTGAAGTTTTCAACGATTTCACCGTTGCCCAGAACTGCTGCAGCCGTAAAATCCGGAGCCGGACGAGTTACCAGAACCATATGATTCTCCTGTAGATACTAAGGTTATTTGGAACGCAACGCGGGCCAGTATAGAGAGTGTGCAGCCATAAGACAAAGAGGTGCTGACAATCGTTCAGCCAGCTTTTACCTATCAATGCGGATCCTGTTACAGCTGTTTGTTTTTCGCCTGCGCCATCATGCGCGGGTAGAACTGCCAGAAACGGCTCTCCAGCGCGTCGTAGTGCGTGTCCAGGTCGTGCCAGGAATCGCGTAGCGCATCGAGACGCGGGCGGCGGCTGGCCATGCCGTCCAGGACGTTCTGGATAAAATCCATCTCGCGATACCGCTCCAGCCAGCGTTCAGACCACAGATAGTTGTTGAGATTGACAAAACGCGGCGGGGAGTCCGGTAAAATTATCGCCACCTGCTGACGGGCATAGCGTACAAATTCTGGCAGCGGCAGGTTCGGCGACAGCTGTTCCCAGTGGCGCGACAGGAAGTGATCCCACATGACGTCGAGCGTAATTGGCGCGACGCGGCGGGTTTCGGGGCGGAACCATGCTTTCGCTTCGGTCACTTCCGGCAGGTTATCGGTCAGGACATCGATCCGGCGATGCATAAAGATCCCTTCGACAACCTCTGCGGAATACGCCTCGGCGGGGTTGCCGCGCACGAAATCGGCCAGCAGGTTGCCGGATAAAGAGCTTTCAGCGAGATGAGCAAGATGCAGGTGAGCGAGAAAATTCATGCGTTTTATTTGTCCGGGGGCGGCTAGTTGTTGCAGCAAAAGGGTGTGAGCACTAGACTATGCCGCCTGTTTTTAAGTCACGAGTATACGTCATGCGCGTCGCCGATTTCTCCTTTGAATTACCTGAATCCCTGATTGCTCACTATCCCATGCCTGAGCGCAGTAGCTGCCGTTTACTGTCACTGGACGGGCCGACGGGCGAGCTGACGCACGGTACTTTCACCGATTTGCTCGACAAGCTCAACCCTGGCGATCTGCTGGTCTTTAACAATACCCGTGTGATCCCGGCGCGCCTGTTTGGCCGTAAAGCCAGCGGCGGCAAGATTGAGGTGCTGGTTGAACGTATGCTCGATGATAAACGTATTCTGGCACATATTCGCGCCTCGAAAGCGCCGAAGCCGGGTGCAGAGCTGCTGCTGGGCGATGACGAGAGCATTAAGGCGACCATGACCGCGCGCCACGATGCGCTGTTTGAGGTGGAGTTTAACGACGAACGCACGGTGCTGGATATCCTCAACGCCATCGGCCATATGCCGCTGCCGCCGTACATTGAGCGCCCGGATGAAGAGTCTGACCGCGAGCTGTACCAGACCGTCTACAGCCAGAAGCCTGGCGCGGTGGCTGCCCCCACGGCGGGCCTGCACTTTGATGAACCGCTGCTGGAAAAGCTGCGCGCAAAAGGCATTGAGATGGCATTCGTCACGCTGCACGTTGGCGCGGGGACGTTCCAGCCGGTACGCGTAGACAGCATTGAAGATCACATCATGCACTCCGAGTATGCCGAAGTGCCGCAGGAGGTGGTTGACGCGGTGCTGGCAGCGAAAGCGCGCGGAAGCCGCGTTGTGGCGGTCGGGACAACCTCCGTGCGTTCCCTTGAGAGCGCGGCGCAGGCGGCAAAAACCGATCTTATCGAGCCGTTCTTTGGCGATACCCAAATCTTTATCTACCCAGGCTACCAGTACAAAGTGATTGATGCGCTGGTAACCAATTTCCATCTGCCTGAATCAACATTAATTATGCTGGTGTCGGCCTTCGCGGGTTATCAGCACACGATGACGGCCTACAAGTCTGCGGTAGAACAAAAATATCGCTTTTTTAGCTACGGGGACGCGATGTTTATCACGTACAATCCGCAGGCTTTGAATGAGCGTGTCGGGGAATAAGTCCGCGGCACCGTTTTACAACGTTGGACTGTTTTTCTGACGTCGGAGAAAAAATGAAATTTGAACTTGATACCACCGACGGTCGCGCACGCCGCGGTCGCCTGGTGTTTGATCGCGGCGTGGTGGAAACCCCCGCGTTTATGCCTGTGGGCACGTACGGCACCGTAAAAGGGATGACGCCGGAAGAAGTTGAAGCCACTGGCGCACAAATTATCCTCGGCAATACCTTCCACCTGTGGCTGCGCCCGGGCCAGGAAATCATGAAGCTGCACGGCGACCTGCACGACTTCATGCAGTGGAAAGGCCCTATTCTTACCGACTCCGGCGGTTTCCAGGTCTTCAGCCTGGGCGATATCCGCAAGATCACCGAAAAAGGCGTGCACTTCCGTAATCCGATCAACGGCGATCCGATCTTCCTCGATCCGGAAAAATCCATGGAGATTCAGTACGATCTCGGTTCCGATATCGTGATGATCTTCGATGAATGTACGCCATACCCGGCAGACTGGGATTACGCCAAGCGTTCAATGGAAATGTCCCTGCGCTGGGCGCAGCGCAGCCGTGACCGTTTTGACGCCCTGCAGAACAAAAATGCGCTGTTCGGCATTATTCAGGGCAGCGTTTACGAAGATTTACGTGATATCTCCGTTAAAGGTCTGGTAGAGATAGGCTTTGATGGCTACGCTGTCGGCGGTTTGGCTGTGGGTGAGCCGAAGGAAGACATGCACCGCATTCTGGAGCACGTCTGCCCGCAAATCCCGGCCGATAAACCGCGATACCTGATGGGTGTGGGTAAACCAGAAGATCTGGTGGAAGGCGTTCGTCGCGGCATTGATATGTTCGACTGCGTCATGCCAACCCGTAACGCGCGTAACGGGCATCTGTTTGTGACCGATGGCGTGGTGAAAATCCGTAACGCGAAGCATAAGAGTGACACCAGCCCGCTCGATTCCGAGTGCGATTGCTATACCTGTCGCAATTATTCTCGTGCGTACCTGCATCATCTCGATCGTTGCAACGAGATTTTAGGTGCGCGTCTCAATACCATTCATAATCTTCGTTATTATCAGCGCTTAATGGCTGGTTTACGTAAGGCTATCGAAGAGGGTAAATTAGAGAGCTTCGTGACCGATTTCTACCAACGTCAGGGTCGGGATGTTCCGCCGTTGAACGTTGATTAATTTTAATAATGAGGGAATTTGAATGAGCTTTTTTATTTCTGATGCGGTAGCAGCAACTGGCGCGCCATCACAGGGCAGCCCAATGTCTCTGATTCTGATGCTGGTTGTGTTCGGTCTGATCTTCTACTTCATGATCCTGCGTCCACAGCAGAAACGCACCAAAGAGCACAAAAACCTGATGAACTCCATCGCGAAAGGCGATGAAGTGCTGACCAACGGTGGCCTGGTCGGTCGCGTAACCAAAGTAGCTGAAAGCGGCTATATTGCTATCGCCCTGAACGACACCACTGAAGTGGTTATCAAACGTGACTTCGTAGCTGCCGTTCTGCCGAAAGGCACCATGAAGGCGCTGTAATCCCAACTTTTCCCAAAGGGAACTGCCGTGTTAAACCGTTATCCTTTGTGGAAGTACATCATGCTGGTCGTCGTGATTATCGTCGGCCTGCTGTACGCGCTTCCCAACCTGTATGGTGAGGATCCGGCCGTTCAAATCACTGGCGCGCGCGGTGTCGCCGCCAGTGAGCAAACGCTGATCCAGGTCCAGAAAACGTTACAAGAAGAAAAAATTACCGCTAAGTCTGTGGCACTGGAAGAGGGCGCAATTCTTGCTCGCTTCGACACCACCGACACGCAGCTCCGCGCCCGTGAAGCGCTGATGGGCGTGCTGGGTGATAAATATGTCGTGGCGCTTAACCTTGCTCCTGCAACCCCACGTTGGCTGGCTGCGCTGAACGCAGAGCCAATGAAACTCGGTCTTGACCTGCGTGGTGGCGTTCACTTCCTGATGGAAGTGGATATGGACACTGCCCTTGGCAAGCTGCAGGAACAGAATATCGACAGCCTGCGCAGCGATCTGCGTGAAAAAGGCATCGCCTACACGACCGTGCGTAAAGAAGATAACTACGGCTTGAGCATCGCGTTCCGCAACGGCGCGGCACGCGACCAGGCTGTGACTTACCTGTCTCAACGTCATCGCGATCTGGTGATCACCTCCCAGGGCAGCAACCAGCTGCGTGCGGTCATGACCGATGCGCGTCTGAGTGAAGCCCGTGAATACGCTGTTCAGCAGAACATCAACATTCTGCGTAACCGTGTAAACCAGCTGGGCGTGGCCGAGCCGCTGGTACAGCGTCAGGGTGCTGACCGTATCGTGGTAGAACTGCCGGGTATCCAGGATACCGCGCGTGCGAAAGAGATTCTGGGTGCAACCGCAACCCTGGAATTCCGTCTGGTGAATACCAACGTCGATCAGTCGGCTGCCGCTTCTGGCCGTGTGCCGGGCGACTCCGAAGTGAAACAGACTCGCGAAGGCCAGCCCGTTGTGCTGTACAAACGCGTGATCCTGACCGGTGACCATATCACCGACTCCACTTCCAGCCAGGACGAATACAACCAGCCGCAGGTTAACATCTCGCTTGATAGCGCGGGTGGTAACATCATGTCTAACTTCACCAAGGACAACATCGGCAAACCGATGGCAACCCTGTTCGTGGAGTACAAAGACAGCGGTAAGAAAGACGCTAACGGTCGCTCTGTGCTGGTGAAAGAGGAAGAGGTGATTAACATCGCCAACATCCAGTCTCGTCTGGGTAACAGCTTCCGTATTACCGGTATCAACAACCCGAACGAAGCGCGTCAGCTCTCTCTGCTGCTGCGTGCCGGTGCGCTGATTGCGCCGATCCAGATTGTTGAAGAACGTACCATTGGTCCAACCCTGGGTATGCAGAACATCAAACAGGGTCTGGAAGCGTGTCTGGCCGGTCTGGTGGTCTCTATTCTCTTCATGATCTTCTTCTACAAGAAGTTTGGTCTGATTGCGACCTCCGCGCTGGTGGCAAACCTGGTGCTGATCATCGGTATCATGTCTCTGCTGCCGGGGGCAACGCTGACCATGCCGGGGATTGCGGGTATCGTCTTAACCCTTGCGGTGGCGGTCGATGCTAACGTACTGATAAACGAACGTATCAAAGAAGAGCTGAGCAACGGTCGCTCTGTGCAGCAGGCGATTGAAGAAGGCTATAAAGGGGCGTTCAGCTCCATCTTCGATGCGAACGTAACAACACTGATTAAGGTTCTAATCCTGTATGCAGTGGGGACTGGCGCTATCAAAGGCTTTGCAATTACGACCGGTATCGGTGTAGCAACGTCAATGTTTACCGCTATTGTCGGCACCCGTGCCATCGTGAACCTGCTGTATGGCGGCAAGCGCGTCAAAAAGCTGTCTATCTGAGGAGTGCGTTGTGGCACAGGAATATACTGTTGAACAATTGAACCATGGCCGTAAAGTCTGGGACTTTATGCGCTGGGACTACTGGGCCTTCGGGATTTCAGGTTTTCTCCTGATTCTCTCCATCGCCATTATGGGTGTGAAAGGCTTTAACTGGGGTCTCGATTTCACCGGTGGTACGGTGATTGAAATCACCCTGGAAAAACCGGTCGATATGGACCAGATGCGCGAATCGCTGCAGAAAGCGGGCTTCGAAGAGCCGCTGCTGCAGAACTTCGGCAGCAGTCGCGACATCATGGTGCGTATGCCGCCGGTGCACGATGCCAACGGCAGCCAGGAGCTGGGCAGCAAGGTCGTTCACGTCATTAACGAAACGACCAGCCAGAATGCGACGGTTAAGCGTATTGAGTTCGTCGGCCCAAGCGTGGGCGCGGACCTGGCGCAAACCGGTGCGATGGCGCTGATGGTGGCGCTGATTTCCATCCTGATTTACGTTGGTTTCCGCTTTGAGTGGCGACTGGCGGCAGGCGTGGTTATCGCCCTGGCGCACGACGTGGTGATCACCATGGGCATACTGTCTCTGTTCCATATTGAGATTGACCTGACGATTGTGGCATCCCTGATGTCCGTTATCGGTTACTCACTGAACGACAGTATCGTGGTATCTGACCGTATCCGTGAAAACTTCCGTAAGATCCGTCGCGGTACGCCGTACGAAATCTTTAACGTGTCGTTGACCCAGACGCTGCACCGTACCTTGATCACATCCGGTACCACCTTGATGGTTATCCTGATGCTGTATCTCTTCGGTGGCCCGGTACTGGAAGGCTTCTCGCTGACCATGCTGATTGGTGTCTCTATCGGTACGGCGTCGTCCATCTACGTAGCGTCCGCGCTGGCACTGAAACTCGGCATGAAGCGTGAGCACCTGCTGCAGCAGAAGGTCGAAAAAGAAGGGGCGGATCAGCCGTCAATTCTGCCGTAAGACAGCGTCTTTCGCATAAAAAAATCCCGGTCTGTTGACCGGGATTTTTTTTGTCTTCGCGCCCTCTCCCGTGGGAGAGGGTAGGGGTGAGGGCATCAGCCCGCACCATTTTGGATCCCAGGCCCGGTAAGCGCAGCGCCACCGGGCGAATCCCGCAAAGATTAGAAGTTGTAACCCACCACCAGGTAACCACCCCAGCCGGTAGAACGCACGCTGAAGTCGCCGTTGCCGAAGTTCAGGCTGGCGTCATCGTTCCACTGACCACCATTGTGCCAGTAACGCGCCACGACAGAGTAGTGCCAGTGATCGTAGTTCAGCGCCAGAATGTGGCTGGAGGCGATGGAGTCGTTGGTGCGCGCTTTACGGCCATTCAGGTCGCGGAAGTCGTTATCGCCCAGGTCTGAACCCCAGTCAAAGTTGGTGAAGCCGATGTAGCTCAGGTTGCCGCCCCACAGCTGGGTCAGTGGCACAAAGTATTTCACTTTGAAACGGTAGCCGTCCCACTCGTTCTCGTTCGCTGCACCGTAGTTCTGCCACTGGTATTTCGCGTAGACGTTCATGGACAGGCTCATTGGCAGGCCGGTTTCAATGTCCGTACCCAGACCCATGTACCAGGTGCTCTGACGACCGGAGGCGTTGCGGCCCATGTCGTAGATGTAGTTGTTTGCGAAGTACCACTCTTTAAACGGACCAAACGCCAGGCTGGTGCCGGTCAGCTTATCAATGGAGAAACGTGGTTCGATTTCCATGAACAGCGGAGAACCGTGGTTCCAGATACCTTTCGCGTCGGTGTTACCGCCGAAGAAGACCGGCGCATCCATATAACCGTAGAAATCAAACCAGTCTTTTTTAGCGAACGCTTCGTATTCCAGGTAGGTATCGTTGCGGATCTGCGGTCCAAAACGGGTGTGGTAGCTGCCCACCACGTTAACGCTCTGATGCCACCAGTCGGAAACATATTCTGGTTTGTTATTTTCCGCTGCGTTAACAGTGAAAGAGGAGGACAATGCCAGCGCTGCACCGGCTGCGAGTAATGTTTTTTTCATAATCATGCCACTGATTGAAATTCCCTTCCGGGAGTGAAAAATGCGCGAATTGCGTTTCTAAATATTTCGTGTTTCTGCGGAGCCTATTATAGGAATCCCTGCTCACAAAAATACGTGTTGTTTCACAGTTCTCTCACATACGTAATCGATTGCGTTCACGTTTGCGTACTTTAAACGGCGGGGATTGTATCGACAACCATTTATGTTGCCAATGTTTTCAGCGTGTAAATGTTAGCGGAGTAACAGCGTACTCCGCTAAAGGGGAGGATTATTGCGCGGCGGGCTGGATGTCGTGGATGCGAACAAAGCCTAACTGGTCCGGCGTGAGGCCGTTCAGCTGAACCGGGATATCAACATCGCTCGGCGCGAGCGTGCTGGCAGGGGCCGTGATCAGCTGATTCTTCACGTTCACCTCCTGGAAACTTTCCGTGGTGCCCTGGATCTGGCCCCACTCTACGGTGCCGCTAAACGCCGGCAGCGGATCGTTGGATTCGCCCTGAATACGCAGCGTGGCGCGCGTGCCTTCGGCGTTCGGCGCGAGGTTAACCAGCGACATTTTCAGCATGCCGATCTGGCTGTTCAGGCGCGCAGGCGTATTGGCGCCGGGCAGAAGATACACACCGCTGGCGGATTTTGCATTCAGCGCGTTTTGCTGCGTGATTTTCACGGTTTCTTTATTCAGTTTGTCCATCGCCGTGTTAAGCGTATTCACGCTTTGTTTCATCTCGCGGACTTCAGTTTGCTGTGCGCATGCGCTAAGGGTGAACAGGCTTCCCACCAGGAGAATTCTTAGGTAACGTCTTGTCATTGCGTTTATTTCCCTTGAAATAACGGATGCGTGTAATGGTAGCCAGCATCCTGTCGTCAGGCATAGATCCTTTGTCTCAAAAAGCTCTTCCTTTGTTGTCGGGCCAGATCAGGGTAAAATGAAACTCAGTTAACCAGATAACAGGGATACCGTATGCATTGCCCATTCTGCTCCGCTGTGGATACCAAAGTCATCGACTCTCGCCTGGTGGGCGAAGGGTCCTCCGTACGCCGCCGTCGGCAGTGTCTGGTGTGCAACGAGCGTTTCACCACCTTTGAGGTGGCCGAACTGGTGATGCCGCGCGTGGTCAAAAGCAACGATGTCCGCGAGCCGTTCAATGAAGAGAAGCTGCGCAGCGGGATGCTAAAAGCGCTGGAAAAACGGCCCGTCAGTGCAGATGACGTCGAAATGGCGTTAAACCACATTAAATCGCATCTTCGTGGGTTAGGGGAGCGCGAGGTGCCAAGCAAAATGATTGGCAACCTGGTGATGGAGCAGCTTAAAAAGCTCGATAAAGTTGCCTATATCCGCTTTGCCTCGGTCTACCGCAGTTTCGAAGATATCAAAGAGTTTGGCGAAGAGATCGCCCGCTTACAGGATTAAACGCATGCAGGATGAGATTTACATGGCGCGAGCCATGAAGCTGGCGCAGCGCGGGCGTTTTACCACCCATCCTAATCCGAACGTCGGGTGCGTTATCGTGAAAGACAGCGAGATCGTCGGCGAAGGGTTCCACTACCGCGCGGGTGAGCCGCATGCCGAGGTCCACGCGCTGCGGATGGCCGGCGAAAAGGCGCGGGGGGCAACCGCCTACGTGACGCTGGAGCCGTGCAGCCACCACGGGCGCACGCCGCCGTGCTGTGAAGCGCTGATTGCGGCAGGTGTCTCGCGCGTTGTCGCGTCTATGCAGGATCCGAATCCGCAGGTGGCCGGGCGCGGGCTGTACCGCTTGCAGCAGGAAGGGATCGACGTTAGCCACGGCCTGATGATGCAGGATGCGGAAGCCCTCAACAAAGGCTTCCTGAAGCGTATGCGAACCGGGTTCCCCTATATTCAGCTTAAGCTGGGCGCGTCTCTGGACGGCCGCACGGCGATGGCCAACGGTGAAAGTCAGTGGATCACCTCGCCGCAGGCAAGGCGCGATGTGCAACGTCTGCGCGCGCAAAGCCATGCTATCCTCACCAGCAGTGAAACGGTGCTGGCCGACGATCCGGCGATGACCGTGCGCTGGGACGAACTGAACGCCGATACCCAGGCGCTCTACCCGCAGGAAAACCTGCGCCAGCCGCTGCGCATTGTGATTGATAGCCAGAACCGCGTTACGCCTGAACACCGTATCGTGCACCAGCCCGGTGAAACGCTGTTTGCCCGCACCAAAGACGATTCACGTCAATGGCCGGAAGGCGTGCGCAGCATTATGGTGCCGGAACACAACGGCCATCTTGATTTAGTGGTGCTGATGCTGCTGCTGGGCAAGCAGCAGGTGAACAGCATCTGGGTTGAAGCAGGGCCGACGCTGGCCGGTGCGCTGTTGCAGGCGGGGCTGGTGGATGAGCTGATTGTCTACGTGGCCCCTGTGCTGTTGGGCAACGACGCGCGCGGCCTGTTTGTGCTGCCTGGCCTTGAAAAACTGGCCGATGCACCGCAACTCAAATTCAGCGAGATCCGTCCGGTAGGCCCGGATGTTTGCCTGCACTTAACGACAGCATAATTGCTCCCGAAATAGGGAAGCAGTATGCAAAGTATTATGATAAAATCCGCCCCCCTGCGGGGCCAAATGAACCCGTAAAGGAAGAGTATGAACATTATTGAAGCTGCTGTAGCTACCCCGGACGCTCGCGTCGCCATCACCATTGCGCGTTTCAACAACTTCATCAACGACAGCCTGCTGGAAGGTGCAATTGACGCCCTGAAACGTATCGGCCAGGTAAAAGATGACAACATTACCGTTGTTTGGGTTCCAGGTGCTTACGAACTGCCACTGGCAGCGGGCGCGCTGGCGAAAACCGGTAAATACGACGCGGTGATTGCCCTGGGTACGGTTATTCGTGGCGGCACTGCGCACTTCGAATACGTAGCGGGCGGTGCAAGCAATGGTCTCGCACACGTCGCCCAGGACGCTGAAATTCCTGTCGCGTTTGGCGTGCTGACCACCGAAAGTATTGAACAAGCCATCGAACGCGCTGGCACCAAGGCCGGTAACAAAGGTGCAGAAGCTGCACTGACCGCGCTTGAAATGATCAACGTATTGAAAGCCATTAAGGCCTGATTTTTTTGTAAGGGGAATTCCGTGAAACCTGCTGCTCGTCGCCGCGCCCGTGAATGTGCCGTTCAGGCACTTTACTCCTGGCAGTTGTCCCACAACGACATCGCCGATGTTGAGTACCAGTTCCTGTCAGAACAGGACGTGAAAGACGTCGATGTTCTGTACTTCCGTGAACTGCTGTCGGGAGTGGCGACTAATAGCGCGTATCTCGATGGCCTGATGAAGCCATACCTGTCCCGTCTTCTTGAAGAGCTGGGTCAGGTTGAAAAAGCAGTGTTGCGTATCGCGCTGTTCGAGCTGTCCAAACGTGATGATGTGCCGTACAAAGTGGCCATCAACGAAGCGATCGAACTGGCGAAAACCTTCGGCGCTGAAGACAGCCACAAGTTTGTTAACGGCGTGCTGGATAAAGCCGCACCTGCGATCCGTCCCCACAAAAAGTGATCCGCAAACCGGAGTCTTGCACTGCCTCACCGGCAGTGCGGCTCCGGTTTTTTCTTTTATTTGCTGAGGCATAACGTATGGCATGCGGCGAATTCTCCCTGATTGCCCGTTATTTCGACCGTGTCAGAACCTCTCGTCTTGATGTTGAAACTGGCATTGGCGATGACTGTGCACTTCTCAATATTCCTGAAAAACAGACGCTGGCTATCAGCACCGACACCTTAGTCTGCGGACGTCATTTCCTTCCCGATATCGATCCTGCTGACCTGGCGTATAAAGCGCTGGCGGTTAACGTCAGCGATCTGGCGGCGATGGGGGCCGATCCCGCGTGGCTGACGCTGGCCTTAACCCTGCCGAATGTCGATGAAGCCTGGCTTGAAGCCTTTAGCGATGCGCTGTTTGATCAGCTCAACTATTACGATATGCAGTTGATCGGGGGAGACACCACGGCCGGGCCGCTGTCGATGACCCTGGCGATCCACGGCTATGTTCCCGCTGGGCGGGCCCTGAAGCGTTCCGGGGCCAAACCGGGCGACTGGATTTACGTTACCGGTACGCCGGGGGATAGCGCCGCAGGGCTGGCGATCCTTCAGGACCGTTTAACCGTTGAAGATAAAGACGATGCGGCGTATCTGGTCAAACGCCATCTGCGCCCAACGCCGCGTATTCTGCACGGCCAGGCGCTGCGCGATCGCGCCAGTTCGGCTATCGATCTGTCTGATGGCCTGATCTCCGATCTCGGTCATGTCCTCAAGGCCAGCGGCGTGGGTGCGCGTGTCGATCTCGACCTTTTCCCGCTGTCAGAACAGCTCCTGCGTCACACAGAGCCTGAGCAGGCGTTGCGCTGGGCGCTGTCCGGTGGTGAAGATTACGAGCTGTGCTTTACCGTTCCGGAACTGAACCGCGGGACGCTGGACGTTGCGTTAGGGCATCTGGGCGCGCGGTTTACCTGCATCGGGCAGATTATGCCGGAAAGCGAAGGGCTGCAGTTTGTCCGGGATGGCTCGCCGGTCACGCTCGACTGGAAAGGGTACGATCACTTCGGGTGATTCTGTACGCTCCGTGTTGCCGGGTGGCGGCTTCGCCTTAACCGGCCTACGCGAGCATATGATTTTGTAGGCCGGGTAAGGCGAAGCCGCCACCCGGCTTTTGTTTATTTAAACCCCACCACCGGATGCTGCTCGTACGGCGTCTCAAGCTCGGCAATCTGTTCTGGCGTCAGCGTGATGTCTACCGCGTTCAGCAGTTCGTCCAGCTGCTCCTCGCGCGAGGTGCCGATAATCGGTGCCGCAACGCCACGTTTGCTCAGCAGCCATGCCAGCGCCACCTGCGCGCGCGTTGCGCCGGTGTCATCGGCAATGCCCGCCAGGCGCTCCGCAATCACGGCGTCGCTGCTTTCCGTATTTTCATACAGCGTTTTACCGAACGCATCCGATACCGAGCGGGCTGTCGTTTCCCCCCACGGGCGGGTTAAGCGTCCCCGCGCCAGCGGGCTCCACGGGATCACCGCTACCCCTTCCTGATAGCACAGGGGCAGCATCTCGCGCTCTTCTTCGCGATAGATCAGGTTGTAATGGTCCTGCATTGAGACAAATCGCGCCCAGCCGTGCTGCGCCTGCAGATCCAGCGCCTGGGCAAACTGCGACGCATGCATCGACGACGCGCCGATGTAACGTGCTTTACCCGCGTTGACCACGTCATTCAGGGCCTCCAGCGTCTCTTCGATGGGCGTATTGTAATCCCAGCGGTGGATCTGCAGCAGGTCGACGTGATCCATGTTCAGGCGGCGCAGGCTGTCATCGATGGAGCGCAGGATCTGCGCCCGGGACAACCCTTCGGCGAGATCGCCGACCTGATGGTAAACCTTCGTCGCAACGACGACCTCATCACGACGGGCAAAATCGCGCAGGGCGCGGCCCACGATCTCCTCGCTGCTGCCGTCGGAGTAGCTGTTGGCGGTGTCAAAGAAGTTAATGCCGCCCTCAAGGGCGCGTTTGATGATGGGGCGGCTGCTCTCTTCCGGCAGCGTCCAGGCGTGATTCCCGCGGTCAGGCTCGCCAAACGTCATGCAGCCCAGGCAAAGTCGGGAAACCTTGAGGTCTGTTTTTCCTAATGTTGTGTATTGCATGGTTCCACTCCTGCTGTTTTTAAACCTGATGTTTAAGCATAGCAGGAGCGGAAAAGGGGAGGGATTACGCCAGCCAGGCGCGAATTTTGGCTTCGATACCGGCGGCGTCAAGGCCAATCGCCGCGCGGGCTTCGTCCTGGGTGCCCTGCGGAATAAAGTGATCCGGCAGGCCGAGGTTCAGTACCGGCACCCATTTACGGTTCGCCATCAATACTTCGTTCACGCCGCTGCCCGCGCCGCCCATAATGGCGTTTTCTTCCAGCGTGACCAGCATCTCGTGGCTGGCGGCCATCTCAAGAATAAGCGCCTCGTCGAGCGGTTTCACAAAGCGCATATCGACGAGCGTCGCGTTCAGCGTGTCGGCGACCTGAGCGGCTTCCGGCATCAGCGTACCGAAGTTGAGGATGGCGACTTTCTCACCGCGACGCTTGACCAGGCCTTTGCCGATCGCCAGTTTTTCCAGCGGCTTAAGTTCGACCCCCACGGCGTTGCCGCGCGGATAGCGAACCGCACTTGGGCCATCCTGATAGTGGTAGCCAGTAAACAACATCTGACGACATTCGTTTTCATCTGACGGGGTCATGATCACCATGTCAGGAATGCAGCGCAGGAATGACAGGTCGAACGCCCCCTGGTGCGTCTGGCCGTCGGCACCGACGATGCCCGCACGGTCGATAGCAAACAGCACCGGCAGCTTCTGGATAGCCACGTCGTGGATCACCTGGTCGTAGGCGCGCTGCAGGAAGGTGGAATAGATCGCCACAATCGGCTTATAACCGCCAATCGCCAGCCCGGCGGCGAAGGTCACCGCGTGCTGCTCGGCAATCGCCACGTCGAAATACTGATCAGGGTATTTTTTGGAGAACTCCACCATACCCGAGCCTTCACGCATCGCAGGCGTTACGGCCATCAGCTTGTTGTCTTTCGCGGCGGTTTCGCACAGCCAGTCGCCAAAGATTTTGGAATAGCTCGGCATGCCGCCGCTGCTTTTTGGCAGACAGCCGCTGGTCGGGTCAAATTTCGGTACCGCGTGGAAGGTGATCGGATCTTTTTCCGCCGGTTCGTATCCGCGTCCCTTTTTGGTCATGATATGCAGGAACTGCGGCCCTTTGAGATCACGCATGTTCTTGAGCGTGGTCACCAGTCCCAGCACGTCGTGGCCGTCGACCGGGCCGATATAATTAAAGCCCAGCTCTTCAAACAGCGTGCCCGGCACAACCATGCCTTTGATATGTTCTTCCGTACGCTTGAGCAGCTCTTTGATTGGCGGCACGCCGGAGAAGACCTTTTTGCCGCCTTCCCGCAGGGTGGAGTAGAGCTTGCCGGAGAGCAGCTGCGCCAGATGGTTATTCAGCGCGCCGACGTTCTCGGAGATCGACATTTCGTTATCATTGAGGATAACCAGCATGTCTGGCTTGATATCACCCGCGTGGTTCATCGCCTCAAAGGCCATGCCTGCGGTGATCGCGCCGTCGCCAATAACGCAGACGGTGCGACGCTGTTTATTCTCTTTTTCGGCGGCAACGGCAATCCCGATCCCGGCAGAAATCGACGTGGACGAGTGGCCGACGCTCAGCACGTCATACTCGCTCTCACCGCGCCACGGGAACGGGTGCAGGCCGCCTTTCTGACGAATGGTGCCAATTTTATCGCGACGTCCGGTCAGAATTTTGTGCGGATATGCCTGGTGTCCCACGTCCCAGATCAGCTGATCGAACGGCGTGTTGTAGACGTAGTGCAGCGCCACGGTCAGTTCAACCGTGCCAAGCCCGGAGGCGAAATGGCCGCTGGAGCGGCTGACGCTGTCGAGCAGGTAGCGACGCAGTTCGTCGCACAGCTTCGGCAGGTTCTCTTTCGGCAGCAGACGCAGCTCCTGGGTGGAGTCCACTAACGCCAGTGTCGGGTATTTGGCAATATCAAAACTCATCAAAGGCTCATCGAGATAGGTAGTTTATTTATTACGCTGGATTATGTAGTCCGCTAGCGCTTCCAGTGCCGAGGTATCCAGGGATTGCGCGGCCAGCTGACTCAGCGACTGACGGGCATCCTCTATCAGATCTCGGGCTTTACGCTGGGCTTGCTCAAGTCCCAGCAGGGCGGGGTAGGTACTTTTGCCAAGCTGCTGGTCCGCACCCTGACGTTTACCCAATGTTGCAGTATCGCCCACCACATCCAGAATGTCATCCTGAACCTGGAACGCCAGACCGATGCTTTCTGCGTATCTGTCCAGAATCGGCAGGGCTTTCCGCCCTTTCTCCCCGGCGCTCAATGCCCCCAGTCGAACGGCGGCACGTATTAATGCCCCCGTTTTATGGCGATGAATACGCTCCAGCTGTTCAAGATTCACCTGACGGCCTTCGGCTTCCAGATCCAGCGCCTGTCCGCCGCACATGCCGGCCACGCCGCTGGCCATCGCCAGTTCGGACACCATGGCCAGACGATCGCGGTCGCTCACTTCGACCATCGGCGCATCGCTCAGAATCGAGAACGCCAGCGTTTGCAGGGCGTCTCCGGCCAGAATGGCATTCGCCTCGCCAAACTTAATGTGGCACGTTGGCTGGCCGCGACGCAGATCGTCATCGTCCATGGCCGGTAAATCATCGTGGATCAGCGAATAGGCGTGGATGCACTCAACGGCAGCGGCCGGGGCGTCCAGCGTGGCGTCGCTGATACCGAACATGTTGCCCGTGGCATACACCAGGAACGGCCGCAGGCGCTTTCCACCCAAGAGTGCGCCATAGTGCATGGCTTCAACCAGTGGAGTGTTCTGAAAAGGCTGTGGCGCGATAAAACGGCGCAGGGCGTCGTTGGCGCGCACAACGCGCGCCTGAAGCTCGGTGGCAAAATCCATTTACTCGGCGTCCGGTGTGAAGGGCGCAGGTTTGGCATCTTCGGCATCAGAGAGCAAGATCTGCACGCGCTGCTCGGCCTGCTGCAGTTTGACCTGCCCCTGGCGCGCCAGCTGCACGCCGCGTTCGAATTCGTTCAGCGCCTCTTCCAGCGGTAAATCGCCGCTTTCAAGACGGGTTACGATGTGCTCCAGTTCATTCAGCGCAGTTTCGAAACTGGCCGGTGCGTCGTTCTTCTTCGGCATAGTGAATTGACTCTTATATTCTCAGCCCCGACATGGTAACGGACTCGGGGCAATTATCAAATAACGCGCAATGTGCACAGGAGCCGCGCGATGGTGGTATACTTGCGCGCCTGGAAGCAGCCTTCGGTTATAGGGGCTGCTGTACTTTTCCATTACAAGCCTTATCGCTTGCCTAAGAAACATTGCCGCCATGAAGTTTATCATTAAATTGTTCCCTGAAATCACCATCAAAAGCCAATCTGTGCGTTTGCGCTTTATTAAAATTCTCACCGGGAACATCCGTAACGTATTAAAGCACTACGATGACACCCTTGCCGTGGTGCGTCACTGGGACCACGTAGAAGTTCGCGCGAAAGACGAAAACAAACGTCTGGATATTCGCGACGCGCTGACCCGCATTCCGGGTATCCACCACATTCTTGAAGTGGAAGATGTACCCTTCACTTCCCTGCATGACATCTTTGAGAAGGCGCTGGCGCAGTATCGCGATCAGATCGAAGGCAAAACTTTCTGCGTGCGCGTGAAGCGTCGCGGCAAGCATGAGTTCAGCTCAATTGAAGTAGAACGCTACGTTGGCGGCGGTCTGAACCAGCACGTTGAAACGGCGCGCGTGCGTCTGACTCACCCTGACGTGACCGTGAATCTCGAAATTGAAAACGATCGCCTGCTGCTGGTGAAAGGCCGCTACGAAGGTATCGGCGGGTTCCCGATCGGCACGCAGGAAGATGTGCTGTCGCTGATCTCCGGCGGTTTTGATTCCGGCGTTTCCAGCTATATGCTGATGCGTCGTGGCTGCCGCGTTCACTACTGCTTCTTCAACCTGGGCGGAGCGGCGCATGAAATTGGCGTACGTCAGGTGGCGCATTACCTGTGGAACCGCTTCGGCAGCTCCCACCGTGTACGCTTTGTGGCGATCAACTTTGAACCGGTTGTCGGTGAAATCCTGGAGAAGGTCGACGACGGTCAGATGGGCGTGGTGCTCAAGCGCATGATGGTGCGCGCAGCGTCGAAAGTGGCTGAGCGCTACGGCGTGCAGGCGCTGGTCACCGGCGAAGCGCTGGGCCAGGTGTCGAGCCAGACCCTGACCAACCTGCGCCTGATCGATAACGTCTCCGACACGCTGATCCTGCGCCCGCTCATCTCCCATGACAAAGAGCACATCATCGATCTGGCGCGTGAAATTGGCACCGAAGATTTCGCCCGTACCATGCCGGAGTATTGCGGCGTGATCTCGAAAAGCCCAACCGTGAAGGCGGTGAAGGCGAAAATCGAAGCGGAAGAAGAAAACTTCGATTTCAGCATCCTTGAGAAAGTGGTGGCCGAAGCCTCTAACATCGATATTCGCGAAATTGCCCAGCAGACCGAGCAGGAGGTCGTAGAAGTTGAAACCGTGAACGGTTTCGGTCCTGACGACGTGCTGCTGGATATCCGTTCTGTGGATGAGCAGGAGGCGAAGCCGTTTGAGCCAGAAGGTGTTGAAGTGGCCTCGCTGCCGTTCTACAAGCTGAGCACCAAATTTGGCGATCTGGATAAGAGCAAAACCTACCTGCTGTGGTGTGAGCGTGGCGTGATGAGCCGTCTGCAGGCGCTCTATCTGCGCGAGCAGGGCTTTGCCAATGTGAAGGTGTATCGCCCGTAGCGTTCTTGCCCGGTAGCGCGAGCGCTACCGGGCCTGCGATTCTATGCTCTTTTTGGCCGGGTAATCGACAATGGAAAAAAAACATAAGTACTGGGAAATCAAAGAGAGAATCAAAAAAGATATTCTCAATGAAGTCTACAAAAAGGGCGAGAGCATTCCGTCGGAGCGCGATCTTGCCGGTATTTATGACGTTACGCGCGTAACGGTTCAGAAAGCCATGGCGATGCTGGTACAGGAAGGGTATATCGAGCGTATCCACGGCAAGGGCATGTTTGTTTTAAAAAATACTGCCAGCAATATTTACATTCTGAATAATGAAAAGAGTGACAGTATTCTTGGGTTTTCCCGTGAATTTCAGGGGCGGGTCAACGTAACCAGCCGCTTGCTGACGTTGACGACCCTTCACGCCGACGCGGCGCTGGCACAGCACCTCGAAATTGCGCAGGGTGATGATGTCTGGTTTATTCGCCGTATCCGTTTACTGGACGGACAGCCGGTGTTAATTGAAGACAGCAATATTCCTCACAAGGTGGTTGCCACTGTTCCGCAGGCTATTCTCGAAGCGGGATCGCTGTATGGCTATATCGAAGACTTTACTGGTAAGAAAATCAGCGACGCCGATTCACTGATTGAAGCGGATCTGTTTGATGAGGCGCTGGCGGCCCATCTCAATATTCTGCCAGGCCAGCCGATGTTGAAAATTACCGAAGTCACGCGCCTCGATGACGGTAGAGCGTTTAACTTCTCCATCAGCTACAACCGGGCAGATATTTTCCGCGTCAAGAATATGCACATCAAACGATAACAGGCGCATCAGCGCCTGTTTCTCTTTTACAGCTTAGCGGCTGCCGCTTTATCAACAATGATCCTTAACCGTGGGTGCGGCTTTAGCAGCGTCGCGGGAACCGCCGGGTCCGGTGCGGAATTGACGGTTGTTGCGATGATGTCGGCTTTTTTCTCGCCGCTTGCCATCAAAATAATGGCCCGTGAGGCCAGGATAGTCTTCATCCCCAGCGAAATGCCCTGACGGATATGACGCTGCTGGCCGAAGTATTTAACCGAAACGGCCTGCGTCACCGCATCCAGATCCACGACGTGGCAGCCGGTATCAACGGCGGCGCCCGGTTCATTGAAGCCGATATGGCCGTTCATACCGATCCCCAGCACAATGATGTCTGGCCCGCCGTGGGCCGCAATAAAGTTATCCACACGCTGGCACTCTTCCTCGGGGGAGTTCGTCAGGCCGTCAAAAAAACAGATCTGATCGTCGCGCAGGGCCAGGTGGCTAAAGAAATGGCCCCATACCATCTCCCGGCAGCTGCCTTTATCGGCCTGGCCCAGACCCAGCCACTCATCCAGGCCAACAAATGCCGCACGGGTAAAATCGACCTTACCCTGTTTGCTGGCGCGCACCAGCGCGGCAAAAACGCCCAGCGGCGTATCTCCACCCGCGATGCAAATCAGCGCGTCGGGTTTTTGCGTAACCGTTTCAAAGACCGCTTTCGCCACGGCGTCACTCAGCGCCGCATAATCTTCTGTCTGTTCTACGTTCATTGTGCGTCCTTACGTTTGGCGTACTGGGGTAAATAACGGTGGTTGACCTCAAGGTATTCGTTAAGGATCTGCTCTGCCGCGGCGGCAGATGGCACCAGGGGATTGACGCTCAGCGCCAGCAGCGCCGTGTCGTAATGTCCGGTGACAGCGGCTTCAACGGTCAGCTCTTCGTAGGCCTTCACGCTCTGGATCAGGCCGCGGATCTTCACGGGCAGCCTGCCATAGGCGAGGGGATGCGCGCCGTTTCGGTCGATCATGGCGTTGGTTTCCAGCGTGACGTGATCCGGCAGATCGGGCGTTGTACCCCTGTTAGGAACATTTACAACGTGGATCTCTTTTTTATCGTTATAAATAGCGCTGATGATCGAGCATGCGGTATCGGAGTACCAGGCGCCTCCGCGCTGCTCCAGCTCTTTCGGCTTGTGCGCGAGATGAGGGTCCTGATAAAGCGTAAAAAGCCGTTGCTCAATTTCGCGCGTCTGCTCGCCGCGAGTTCCCTTTGTATTCGCATCGCGCAGCGCGGCGTCGGTCATCTCGCGGGTCAGGAAATAGTATTTCAGGTAGGAGATAGGGTACATGTGGAGCGCCCTGGCAAAGCGGGCGCTGAACCCAATATCCGGTATATTTTTCAGAGAGTTATTTGCGCTGCCCTCGGCCAGTTTCTCAATAAAGTCGTCGGTATAATCCTCTCCCTTGAGGAAAATTTGATCGGCAAAAATAAGATGGTTCAGACCAATAATGCGTGCGTAAACGTCCGATTTCTGCACACCGTAGGCTTTGGCGATGTCCATCATCATGCTGTTTGCGCCACTGCAAATGCCTATGGTCCGAATGGCCGAGTGGCGGGTGATCGCCTCGGTGACAATCCCGGCCGGGTTGGTGAAGTTAATCAACCAGCCGTTCGGGCACCATCTTTCCATGTCCTTACAGATATCCAGCAGGACCGGGATCGTGCGTTGGGCTTTCATAAACCCGCCGGGACCTGTCGTCTCTTGCCCCAGAACGCCGTATTTTAGCGGAATTTTTTCATCGTTGATGCGGGCATCAAGGAAGCCGACGCGCAGCTGCGTGGTGACAAAATCGGCATCTTTCAGCGCCTCTTCCCGATCGAGCGTCAGGTGGATATTCATCGGGAGCCCGGCTTCAGCTACCATGCGCTGGGCCAGCTTTCCGACAATCTCCAGCTTCTCTTTTCCCTCTTCAATATCGAGCAAATAATAATCGGTGACCGGCAGCTCTGCGTAGCGTTTGATAAAACCGTCGATCAGTTCTGGCGTATAGCTGGAGCCGCCGCCAATAGTGACAACCTTGAGCTTTTTCATCGTGGTTCCTTTTTACAAGATGGGGTCGGAAAGCGTGTCCGCATTGCGGCGGGCATTCTCTTCGGCCGCTTCGGTTTCAAGCTGTTTGCGCTCGGCCAGTTTGAAAAACGGCAGCCAGACCAGGGCGGAAATAACCAGCGTGCAGACGGACCAGATCACGGCAGGGATATTGCCGCCGGTCACGAACCATGCGGCGAAGATCGGCGGCATGGTCCAGGGGATCTGTAAGACGGGGCGACCGATGATGTCGAAGTACATCAGCGACCAGGTTGAGATGCACAGGATCATCGGCGTCAGGGTAAACGGGATCATCAGCAGTGGATTGAAGACAATCGGGCAACCGAAAATGACGGGTTCATTAATACAAAATATCGCGGAGGGCAGGGAGAGCTTGCCCACTGATTTGTACAGCCGACTGCGGGAACGCAGCATGGCAATGACAAGCCCCATGGTCGCGCCCGTTCCGCCCAGGCACATAAAGACGATATAAAACCCGTCGGCGGTAATATGGGGAATGGGCTGATGATGCAGATAGGCCTGGGTATTTTCAGCGATGTATTTCAGGAAAATGGGGCTGGTGATGCCGGAAAGCACATTGTCGCCATGTATGCCGCAGCACCACAGCAGCGAAATCAGAAAAATAAGCACCAGCATGCCCGGCAGCGAACCGAGGCCGGAGACAAGCGGGCTGAGCAGCAGGGTGAAGAAGTGGTTGATATCAAAATTCAGGATGACCCGAATCAGCCAGATCAGAGTGATTGCCACCGCGGCGGGGATCAGGCTCGCAAAAGATTGCGCCACGGCAGGAGGCACGCCCTCCGGCAGGGTGATCACGACGTTGTGCCGGATAAAAAATCGCACAATTTGCACCGTCAAAATCGCCAGGATGATGGCAGAAAACAGCCCCGCGGCACCAAGATTGTCAACGTTGAGCTGATAGTTGTCGTTGAGTTGTGCCAGTAAGAAAACCACCAGCGTGACTATGCTGCAGGTGATGGCGTTGAGGTTGTACTCCTTCGCGAGGTTGTAGCTGATACCCACCGCAGAAATCAGCCCTATCGCACCAAAGGTAACAGCCACCGGGGCGCTGAGCTTTTCGGCAAACGGGCCAAGCCATTCACTCCAGCCGGGTAACGGTAGATTGGCGAGAATGAGAAACAGGCTGCCGGTGATGGTGAAGGGTAAGGTCAGCGCAATACCGTTGCGCACGGCGACCAGTATTTTATTTTCGCCTACGCGAATCAGTACAGGAATGACTCTGCGCTCAAGAAATGTAATCACATTGCTTACTCCAGAAGAGATTTCTGCTCTCCCGCCGCTGTTGATGTTATCAGGCTTTGCTGGCGGATTTTTAAACTGGTATATACCAGTTGGGTGCAGTTTTTCACGGTTCTTTTAGCCTGTCAAACAGGCGTGCAACGTGGTAGAAATATGATTATTTCTATGAAAATAAAGGTTTTTTTTAGGTGTAAAACGGTGGGGTGAAGCTTCAGGGCAGGGAAATGAATCGCAGAATTGTGACGCTGGCTGCACTATTTCTCCAGGGCAGACGGGCCAGCGCGTTGCCAGCCCGGAAGGACATCAGGCTTCGTAGAAATTATAAATTCCCGCCGCCATCACCAGCGACGAAGCCACTTCGTAGGCCTTCTCGCGCCCGACCAGCAGGTCGATAATCTTCAGCCCGAAATCAATCGCCGTACCCGGTCCCTGGCTGGTGAGCAGGTTGACGCGCGGGTCCCAGACAACGCGCTTGTCCACCCACTGATCTTCCGGGATGGTCTCTTTGAGCGCAGGGAAGCCGGTCATGTTGCCAATCGGGAAGAGATCGTGCGGCACCAGAACTGTGCCGGCTGAGGCGCAGATAGTGGCGACGATGCGCCCTGAAAGGTGAAACTGACGAACGGTCTCAACCAGCAACGGGCTGTCGCGAAAACACTCCGCGCCTTTCAGACCGCCAGGCAGCACGATGATGTCGTAATCGCCATCCGCCACCTGCACCAGCGGCGCATCGGCGAGGATCTTCACGCCGCGTGAGCAGGTGACAGCCAGGTTGCCGTCGCTGGCCACGCTGGCCGTTGTGACGGCGATACCGCCGCGTACCATCACATCGATGGTGGTCACGGCTTCCATTTCTTCGCTACCAGGGGCGAGGCAGACCAGTGCCGACACGCTCATATTCACTCTCCTTACGTTTAACCAGGTCATACAGGCGGGCGTTTTCCGGCACTGCAACACCGTGCGCGCGAGCGCGTTTTAACAGATAGCCGGTGATATAGTCGATTTCGGTATGGCGTAGCGCCCGAACGTCCTGCAGCATCGACGAGATATTTTCTGCCGTACTATCAATTACCTGGTCGACATAATAGCGTAAATCCTCCGCCGACGTGTGCAGGCCTTCACGCTCAATCACTGCCGCCACCTCGGCACACAGCACGGCAACCTCCTGCGGATGATTTTGCAGCTCGCCGTTGGGGCAATCCCACAGCGCGGTCAGCGGATTTATCACGCAGTTCACCGCCAGCTTACGCCACAGCTGCGGGCGAATAGTGTTGTGCCAGGCCACGTCCGGCAGCACGCTTTGCAGAACGTCAGCCAGATAGCTGTAGTCGCCATCCTGTTCGCGGGCAGGGCCGATGTGTGTTACGCCGCTGGCAACGTGGACGATGATGTTGCCATCCCGACGCGCGGCATGGGTGGTAATG
Source organism: Enterobacter sp. V87_3 (assembly GCF_029967835.1). Lineage (NCBI taxonomy): Bacteria > Pseudomonadati > Pseudomonadota > Gammaproteobacteria > Enterobacterales > Enterobacteriaceae > Enterobacter > Enterobacter sp. V87_3. The sequence goes on from NZ_JASCAM010000013.1 coordinate 128,222, forward strand.
CCCATCAGCAGCGGCTGCGCGATGCTTTTCAGCTCATCAAGGGTTCCCATGCCGTTGTGCAGCAGCAGAATAGGCGATGTCGGGGGGAGTTGGGCCGCCAGGGCTTTTACCGCATCTGAAACCTGCCACGCTTTCAGCGTGACCAGCAGCAGATCGCTTTGCGCCAGAAAATCCGGATCGTTGGCGGTGAGTGATTCGTTAAAGATGCTTCCGTCTTCATCAATCAGGTTTACACTACAATAGGGCTGTGGCACACGCAGCCAGCCCTGTACCTCGTGTCCGTGCTTGCACAGCGCCGTCAGCCACAGCTGACCAAGCGCCCCGCATCCGAGCACTGTTATTTTCATTGTTCCTCCTCACCTGCAACTGCGCCAGGTGTTACGGCCTAAGTATAGCGCCGTCAGCTAAGCTTCTCGTTATGCCTCGTTACGGGTATTATGCAACGCAACAAAAATGAAGGGAGAAGAAAAGATGCCATCTTTCGATATTGTTTCCGAAGTTGATATCCAGGAAGTCCGCAACGGCGTGGATAACGCAAGCCGTGAAGTTGAGTCACGTTTCGATTTTCGTGGCGTTGAGGCGACGTTTGAGCTGAACGACGCAAATAAGACCATTAAAGTGCTGAGCGAGTCTGATTTCCAGGTCAATCAGCTGCTCGATATTCTGCGCGCCAAGCTGTTAAAACGCGGCATTGAAGGCACCTCGCTGGACGTGCCGGAAGAGTTTGTCCACAGCGGGAAAACCTGGTTTGTTGAAGCCAAACTCAAGCAGGGTATTGAGAGCGCGGTGCAGAAGAAAATCGTTAAGCTCATCAAGGACAGCAAGCTGAAGGTCCAGGCGCAGATCCAGGGCGAAGAGATCCGCGTTACCGGTAAATCCCGTGATGATTTGCAGGGCGTGATGGCGCTGATCCGCGGCGGCGATCTGGGACAGCCATTCCAGTTTAAAAACTTCCGCGATTAAGACGAAAATGCCCGGTCAGACCGGGCATTTTTTCAGGCGTTTAGCGCCTGCTCCACTTCAAACCGGTTGGTGACTTTGCTGTCAATTTTGACATAGGCGCTGCGCTCTTCCGGGACGATAAGCACTTCATTCACCCCTTCCGTGGCCTCAAGCCGCTGTTTCAGCGTTTCGCTAATCTCTATGCCCTCAGGGATTTCAACGCGCAGGCTGCTCACGTAGCGTGGCTCTTTCATGGTGCTGGAGACAAACAGCCAGACCATCGCCAGCAGCGCCCCCATCAGGAATACGGTTTGCGAGTCAAACAGGCCGTCCACCCAGCCGCCGAGCGAGCCGCCGATAGCCACGCCGAGGAACTGGCTGGTGGAGTAAATGCCCATCGCCGTGCCTTTATAGCCCGCAGGAGACTCTTTGCTGATCAGCGACGGCAGCAGGGCTTCCATCAGGTTAAACGCCAGGAAGAACAGTTGCACGCCGGCAACCAGCTCCCAGAAGTGCGGGCCAGAGCCCCACAGCACGATCTCAGATATCAACAGCAGCGCCACGCAGCCCACGAAAACGCGCTTCATCTTGCGCTTCACTTCGGCATAGATAATAAACGGCACCACCGAGAGGAAGGAGATGAGCATCGTCACCAGATAAATTTTCCAGTGTTCTTCCGCCGGGAAGCCCGCTGCCGCCAGCTGGCCCGGCAGGGCGACAAAGGTCGACATCAGCAGAATATGCAGACACATAATGCCGAAGTTCAGCTTCAGCAGGCGCGGTTCAACTAACACTTTGCTGAAGCAGCCTTTCACCATGCCGGATTCACGGTTGAGGACGTGGTTTTTGCTGTCCGGCACCACCCACAGGGTTAAGGCGATACCCACGCTCGCCAGCACGGCGATCATCCAGAACAGGGCGTGCAGGCCGAGGTGATGGGTAATGATCGGGCCGAGAACCATCGCGATGGCAAAGGTGACGCCAAAGCTGACGCCGATAAACGCCATCGCCTTGGTGCGGTTTTGCTCGCGGGTTAAATCCGACAGGAGCGCCATGACGGCAGCGGCAATCGCGCCGGAGCCTTGCAGGGCGCGGCCAAGAATAATCCCCCAGATGGAGTCGGAGAGGGCGGCAATCACGCTGCCGATCACAAAGACGAGCAGCCCGCCGACGATCAGCGGTTTACGGCCCACGCGGTCTGACAACAGGCCAAAGGGGATCTGGAAAATGGCCTGGGCTAAACCATAGATACCAATGGCCAGGCCAATCAACGCTTCGCTGGCACCCTGAAGCGCCATGCCGTACGTGGTCAGAACAGGCAGGACCATAAACATGCCAAGCATACGTAGCGAGAAAACAGTCCCTAAACCCCAGGTCGCGCGCAACTCGCCCGGCGTCATTTTATAATCGTTCATTACCACCTCTACCAAAAAGCAGGCCATAGTTTAGGCGGGGTGATAAGTGTGGTAAATAGGTGTTTGTTTAAGAGATATTACGAGGGTGTAATAAAAGCACCCCCGGGTAAAAAAATTACGCTTCCACGCGCAGGCCGTAGCTTTTGAATTTCTCCAGCACGACGGCAATTTCGTCGTCATCCAGCACCGGAACCGGGTCTACAATCGCCAGCGTTGTCAGATACAGTTTTGCCAGCACTTCCACCTCCTGTGCCAGCCACAGCGCTTTTTCGAGACTCTCTTCGCAGGTGATTAACCCATGATGCTGCAGCAGCGTGGCGTTGCGATCGCGCAGGGCAACGGCAACGTGTTCGGATAACGCCCGCGTGCCGAAGGTGGCGTAGGGCGCGCAGGGGATTGAGTTGCCGCCCGCGGCCGCGATCATGTAGTGAATGGCCGGGATCGGACGATTGAGTATCGAAACCGCCGTGCAGTGGACGGCATGGTTATGCACCACCGCGTTGGCTTCCGGGCGGGTTTGATACACCACCTGATGAAAACGCCATTCGCTGGACGGCAGCTTCCCCTCCTCGTGGCGACCCCCGGCATCAACGTAGACGATGCTCTCTTCGGTCAGGCGCTCGTAGGGAATGCCGGTCGGCGTGATCAGCATGCCGTCGCGGTAGCGCACGCTGATATTGCCTGCGGTGCCCTGATTTAATCCCAGATGGGTCATCTCAAGGCAGGTGTCGATGATGTCTCTGGCTAATCTGGCTCGTTCCATTTTTATTCTCCGGGTACAGTTTTATTTTTACTGACGGGAACGTTTGACCAGCTTCATATCCACCTTCGCCGTCTCGTTGACCGCTTCGCCGTCGATGGCTCGTTGCATCAGCTCAAACGCTTTTTCCGCCCAGGTATCTTCATCCTGCTGCATCGACCAGACGCTGTTCGGCAGGAATCCCAGCATGGGGTGTTCATCGAACGTACCGATATTGATGTGCTGCGGCACGGTGCCGGCGCGCGCGCGCAGCGCCTCGATTGCCCCTTCCAGCACCGGGAGCGACGAGGCGATAAAGGCCTGGGGCACGCCATGGCTGTCGATCAGTTTGTCCATCAGGGCATATCCTCCCTGCGGCGTATTGTCCGGGCCTTCAATCACCCAGTCGCGGTGATCAATGCCCGCCGTGTTCAGAGCATGTAAATAGCCGTTCAGTCGGTCGGTGATGCTCGGCAGGGCGGTATCGCCTACCAGGAACCAGAGCGGGGTATCGCTGACGCCCAACATGCTGCGCGCCAGTTCATCGCCACCGGCTTCGTTATGACTCTCCACCAGCGCGTTGTCGGTGAAGCCAAAATCCCGGTCGAGAAGCACCAGCGGCTTTTGGATCTGCCGCAGATGATGCTGCTGGTTTTCCAGCGTCGAGGGGACGATAAACAGGCCGTCGACGTTTCGCGCCATCAGGGCTCTGACCAGCTTGTTCTCATAGTCCACGTCGTTGTAGGTACAGCTGATCATCAGCTGATAGCCCGAACGGCGGCAGCGCAGCTCCAGCTTTTCTGCAAGCGTGGCGAAGAACACGTTCGAGATATTGGGGACGATCAGCCCCAGCGTCTCGGTTTTGTTCAGCTTCAGGCTGCGCGCTGAATGATTCAGGGTGTAGCCGTAGCGCTCGACGTGTTCATTGATTCTGGCCTGCGTTTTCATGCTGATCCGGTACTGCCCGGCTTTGCCGCCCAGCACCAGGCGCACGGTGGTAACGGATAAATTCAGGTCCTTCGCTATCTGTTCAACTGTTTTGGCCATCGCTACGCCTCAATCCTTTTCGTGTGTGAAAAACCGCAGATAAAGCATACGCATCCTGCCATTACATTTCCTGTTGCATCAGTTGATTAAGCGCCTGCTGCTGGGTCCATAGCGCCAGGTAGGCGGCATATTTTTGCTGGTGGAAGGTGGCGGTTTCCGGGCGAGGGGCGATGACGTCGCCGGTGTTGACCATCGCCCGGGTCGCGTCGGACAGCGTTGCCCACGCGCCGCTGGCAACCGCGCCACAGAGTGCAGCCCCCAGCGTAACGGCATCTTCTTCAGCCAGAAGGTGAATGTGACAGCCGGTGGCATCGGCATACTCCCGCAGCCACAGCCGGTTATGGGTCGCCCCGCCGCAGATAACAATGCGCGACAGCCTGTGACCGTGATTGTGCAGGGTGTCGATGATATGCCGCGTGCCGTAGGCGATAGCCTGCAACGTCGCAAGGTAGAGCCTCGCCAGCGCGCGCTCGCCGGTCTCTAACGTCAGCCCCACTACGCTCCCCCGGGCGTCCGGGCGCGAGCGCGGGGAACGATTGCCGTGGTGATCCGCCAGAACATGCAGGTTACGGGTCGGGTATTTCTCTTCCTGCTCCAGCGCGGCCACCCAGTCGTTAATTACCGCGACCGGATGGCGTTGCGCCGCCTCGGCTTTGGCAAACAGCGCCGCGCTGGCGTGATGCTCGCGCAGCGTCCAGTCAACCAGCGCGCCCGCGGCGCTTTGCCCGCCTTCCGTCAGCCAGTAGCCGGGAAGCATCGCCCCCCAGTACGGGCCCCAGACGCCGGGAGTAAAGATCGCCGTCTGGCTGGCAAGCATATGGCAGTTTGATGTGCCGCTAATCAAGGCCAGCGTACCTTCAGGCTGTGCGCCGGTCAGCGCCACGCCGCCCGCGTGGGCGTCAATCATCCCGCCGGCGACAATAACGTGTTCGGGTAATCCCAGCTCTTGTGCCGCCTGCGGGCTTAGCGTGCCGGCGCGGTCGGCCACGTCGAGGATCGTCTCAGGGATTTTGGTCAGCAGGCTCTCCAGCCCCACGGCCTGAAGCAGCGTATCGCTGAAGCGCGCCTCGTGCGCCAGATAGTTCCACTTGCAGGTGAGGGTGCACAGGCTGGCGACGTCCTGACCGGTCGCTTTCCACACCAGAAAATCAGCCAGATCGAAAAAGCGCCAGGCGTGGTTCCAGGTTTCAGGATGGCGTTCTTTAAGCCACAGCAGCTTTGGCAGCTCCATCTCAATGCTCACCTCGCCGCCCACGTAGCCAAGTGCCGGGTCGCGGGTGGCATTGATGCGGGCAGTCTCCTCCTGCGCCCGGTGATCCATCCACATAATAATGTCCTGCGCCGCCGGGCTGTCCGGCGACGCGCTCAGGCCATGGCCCTGGGCGTCCAGCGCCACCAGCGAGCAGGTGGCGTCGAACCCTATGGAGCGGATCGCGTCGCGGGCGATCCCGGATGCATTGACGGCTTCCCGTACCGCGGCGCAAACCTGTTGCCAGATTTCCGCAGAGGATTGTTCTACGCGCGCGTTGTCGGCGCGAAACTGCGAAATCGGGCGGGTCGCGAAGCGCAAACGCTCGCCCTGTGCGGAGTACAGCCCGGCGCGCACGCTGGCCGACCCGACATCAACCCCGAGGAAATAGCCGTCACTCATCCTGAACTCCCTTATTTTTTACCAAATGGATGCAGCAGTTTATCAATTTCAGGGGTGTTGATATTCTGCGCGTTGACATATTTGACTGGAATATCAATTTCTTTCGCCACGGTCTGCCCGGCGATTGCCGCATTAAGCGCCTTAATCCCCTGATAGCCAATCTGGTATGCGTCCTGCACCACAAACCCCTGGATCACACCGTTCTTGAGGAAGTTGATGATCGCTTCGGTACTGTCGAAGCCAATGACTTTGACTTTGCCTTTCAGGTTTTGGCTGTCGATGGCGTTCGCCACGCCCAGCGTTGAACCTTCGTTGGTGGCATAAATGCCCGCGATATCCGGGTTGGCCTGAACCATATCGATGGTTTTATCCATCGCTTTTTGCGGATCGCCGTCGCTGTACTGCACCGGCAGCACCTGAATGTCCGGGTACTTCGCCTTCATCTCTTCGCTGAAACCTTCGGAGCGTTCGATAGCCGATGTTGTTCCGGCAACGTGCGCAATAATGCCCACCTTGCCTTTTTTGCCGACCTGTTCGGCCAGCGCATCGGCCGCCTGCGCGCCCGCCTTACGGTTGTTGGTGGCGACAAAACTGGCCGGAATATCGGAGTTTACGCCGGAGTCAAAGGTCACGACCTTGATCCCGCGGCTGTTGGCGGTTTCCACCAGCGGGGCAAGGGCGTTGGCGTCCAGCGCAGCCAGCAGCAGGCCGTCCGGTTTTTGCGCCATGGTGTTTTCCACCAGCTGGATCTGCTCGGCGATTTGCGTTTCATCCGCCGGGCCTACGTAGCTGGTCTTATCCCCCAGCTCTTTTGCAGCGGCTTCGGTCCCCATTTTGACCGTCTGCCAGAATTCGTGCTGGTAGCCTTTACTGACCACCGGCAGGTTTAACTCTTTCGCCAGCGTGCTGCTGGTCATGATTGCGGCGAGCGACAGGGCGCTCAGGATATGGCTGGTTTTCATTATTTTGCTCCGTAGTAGGGTTTGCAGGGCTTTTTTATGTCGGGAACCTAACGCATTCTTTTACGCAACGTATCCAGATAGACGGCAGCAACGACCACGACTCCCATCGCCACCATCTGCCAGAACTGGGAGACCCCCATCAAATTGAGGCCGTTTTTCAGCACGCTCATAATGAACGCGCCGATGATGGTGCCGCCGATGGTACCCACGCCGCCCATCAGGCTGGTGCCGCCGATAACCACGGCAGCGATAGCTTCCAGCTCGTAACCCACTCCCACGGTGGGCTGGCCGGAGTTGAGGCGCGAGGCGAGGATCACCCCGGCCACGCCGGTTAACAGGCCGCAGAAGGCATAGACGAAAATCTTCACCCGCTGCACGTTGATCCCGGAAAGGTGCGCTGCGGTTTCATTGCTGCCGACGGCGTAGATATAGCGCCCCATCACCGTTTTTTTCAGGATCCCCATGGCAATCAGCGCCACAATCACCAGGTAAAACACCGGATAGGGCAGGACATCGAACAGACGGCCCTGCGCCAGCATTCGGAACTGCGGGTAGTCAGAGAAGTAAATCGCGCGTCCGTCGGTCATCACCATGTTGATGCCGCGAACCGACATCATCAGCCCGAGGGTGGCGATAAACGGCGGGATGGTCATCTTCGTCACCAGAAATGCGTTCACATAACCGCACACGCCGCCCGCCAGCACGCCCGCCAGAATACACACCGGCAGCGGCAGCCCAAACCCGGCGGCGATCCCCACTGCAACGCCTGAAAAGGCCACCACCGAGCCAAGCGACAGGTCGATCCCGGCGGTGATAATCACAAAGGTGACGCCAATGGCCATGATGCCAATCACCGCCGTTTGCAGGGCGATGGTCATGATATTTTCGGTATTAAAGAAGAACGGTGAGCTGAAGCTGAAAAACAGCACCAGCAGCACCAGGCTAAACAGGGGGGCGAGGCGCATCAGCAGCGCTTTATTTATCTTCACAGAAGCATTCCCGCGTTGCGGCGAAGGGACGGTAACGGACATGATTAATCCTCCAGCGTGGCGTATTGCATGATTTTTTCCTGAGTGGCGTGCTCAGCCTCTATTTCGCCGGCAATACGACCGCTGCGCATCACCAGGATGCGGTCGCACATGCCCAACACTTCCGGCAGTTCGGATGAAATCATGATGATCGATTTACCTTTAGCGACAAGGCGGTTCATTAATTCATAAATTTCCAGCTTGGCGCCGACGTCTATTCCCCGGGTTGGCTCATCAAAAATTAAAATGTCGGTGTCTTTACAGACCCAGCGGGCGATGATGATCTTTTGCTGATTGCCGCCGCTGAGGTTGAGGGCCGCCTGTTCCAGATGCGGCGTTTTAATTCGCAACGCATCCACCAGTTTTTGGCTGGACGCCCGGCAGCGTTTTTCATCAACGTTGCCCGCCACGCCGGAATAGTCCGGGTAATTGCCGAGCATGATGTTCATTTCAACGGAGAGGCCGAGGGCAAGCCCCTCTTTTTTGCGGTCTTCGGTTAAATAGCTGATGCCTTTGCCAATGGCGTCCGCCACGTCTTTGATGCGGGTTGGCGTGCCGTTCAGCGTCAGGGTGCCGCCGTCGATCGGATCGGCCCCAAACAGCGCTCTGCCAAGCTCCGTCCGGCCCGCGCCCATCAGACCGGCCAGGCCGAGGATCTCCCCGCGCCAGAGGGTAAAATCGATATCCTTCAGCACGCCGTTGCGCGTCAGGCCAGTCACCTCAAGCACTTTCTCGGTGCGCTGATGCGGTGGGCGTTTGGGATAGATATTGTCGAGATTGCGGCCCACCATCATGGCGATCAGCTCGCTAATCTGCACTCTGTCGTAATCGACGGTGGCGATGTACTGCCCGTCGCGCATTACCGTGGCGCGGTCGGCAATCAGCGCCAGCTCCTCCAGGCGGTGCGAGATGTAGACGATACCCGTTCCCTGGGCCTTGAGCATATGCGTCACCTCGAACAGGCTCTCTATTTCGCTCTCGGTCAGCGCGGCGGTGGGCTCATCCATAATCAGCACTTTTGCGTTAACGGAAATGGCTTTGGCAATTTCCACCATCTGCTGCTGAGCCACGGTTAAATCACTGACCCGGGCATCCGGGGCAATCTTTAAATTCAGGGTTTGCAGTATTTTCTCAACCGCCTGGCGCTGCGCACGTTTATCGAGCTGCCAGCGGCTGTTTTTGCAAAACTCGCGGCCAATAAAGATATTCTCTTCGACGGTTAAATCGGGAAAGAGATTGAATTCCTGATGGATGATGGTAATACCCGCCAGCTGGGCGCTGAGCGGATCGCTGAATGAAACCGGCTGGCCTTCAAACAGGATCTCTCCCGCATCAGGTTGATACACGCCGGACAGAATTTTCATCAGCGTCGATTTACCGGCGCCGTTTTCGCCCAGCAGGGCATGCACCTCGCCGCGACGTAAATCAAAATCAACCTGGCTCAGCGCAAGGACGCCGGGAAAGCGTTTCGTTATCCGCTTCATCTGTATAAGAGTTTCTGACATTGCAAGATTCCTGTGTTGGAAAGGCAATGAATCACTGGCATAACGGTTTTATAAGTAAGCTAACTCGACTTAGCTTGCGTCCTTAAAAGCTATTTTAGGGTCAGAATTTAGCCAAATCATTTGTATTCAAATTGTGACGCTGTGCAAAGGTAATTTATTAACTTATTGATAAATATCCGATAACGCAATTTTTGCTGAATCGTAATACCTGACACCGATCGAATTTTGACCACTCATCGTGAAACTGCTCACAGATCCTGCACAATTCTCTTGTCTCGTTTTCAGTGTGAAACCTAAGCTAATTCGAGTTAGCAAATTTCACATCTCTCGGTCAACGGTGCTGTCGATGCGCGTTTTGTACGGCTACGCCCCATGAAACGGAGAGGTTAACCAACGTGAGGAAGGGCTATGAAAACAAAAACAGCGTTACCCCGTATTGGCATCCGACCCGTTATCGATGGCCGCCGGCTGGGTGTACGTGAATCTCTGGAAGCGCAGACCATGAACATGGCGAAGGCAACGGCGGCGCTGTTGAGCGAAAAACTCCGCCATCCCTGCGGAACGCCTGTGGAATGCGTGATTGCCGATACCTGCATCGCCGGTATGGCCGAGTCGGCGGCCTGTGAGGAGAAGTTCAGCACTTCGCACGTTGGCCTGACGATAACCGTGACGCCCTGCTGGTGTTATGGCAGCGAAACCATTGATATGGATCCCCTGCGTCCGAAAGCCATCTGGGGCTTTAACGGCACCGAGCGCCCCGGCGCGGTGTATCTGGCGGCGGCGCTGGCGGCGCACAACCAGAAGGGCATCCCGGCGTTTTCGATCTATGGTCACAACGTGCAGGACGCAGGGGACGAGAGTATCCCCGCTGACGTAGAAGAAAAACTGCTGCGCTTCGCCCGGGCGGGCCTGGCGGTTGCCAGCATGAAGGGGAAAAGCTATCTCTCCATCGGTGGCGTCTCGATGGGGATTGCCGGCTCGATTGTCGATCATAACTTCTTTGAATCCTGGCTTGGCATGAAGGTCCAGGCCGTGGACATGACTGAACTGCGTCGCCGCATCGATCATAAGATCTACGATGAGCATGAGCTTGAGCTGGCGCTGGGCTGGGCGAACGCGCATTTCCGCTTTGGCGAGGACAAAAATGCGCAGCAGTATCGGCGCGATGAGCAGCAAAACGCGGCGATCCTGCGCGAAAGCCTGCTGATGGCGATGTGCATCCGCGACATGATGCAGGGCAACGCGAAGCTGGCCGAGGCTGGACGCGTGGAGGAGTCGCTGGGCTATAACGCCATCGTCTCCGGCTTCCAGGGGCAGCGCCACTGGACGGATCACTACCCGAACGGCGATACCGCAGAAGCGCTGCTCAACAGCTCCTTCGACTGGAACGGCATTCGCCAGCCCTGCCTGGTGGCAACCGAAAACGACAGCCTGAACGGCGTGGCGATGCTGTTTGGCCATTTGATGACGGGGACGGCACAAATTTTTGCCGACGTGCGCACCTTCTGGTCCCCGGAGTCGGTGGAACGTGTGACCGGCCAGAAGCTTACCGGGCTTGCTGAGCACGGCATTATCCACCTGATTAACTCCGGTTCGGCTGCGCTCGACGGTACGGCCGAGCAGAAAGATGCTAACGGGAAACCGACCCTCAAGCCGCACTGGGAAATGACCCAGCAGGAGGCCGATGCCTGCCTCGCGGCGACCCGCTGGTGTCCGGCGGTGCATGAATATTTCCGCGGCGGTGGCTTCTCGTCTCATTTCCTTACCCGCGGTGGCGTGCCGTTTACCATGACCCGGGTGAATATCATTAAGGGCATTGGCCCGGTACTGCAAATCGCAGAAGGCTGGAGCGTCGATCTGCCCGACGCGGTGCACGACGTATTGAACAAGCGTACGGACTCCACCTGGCCGACGACCTGGTTTGCGCCACGTCTTACCGGGAAAGGCCCGTTCAGCGATGTCTATTCGGTGATGGCAAACTGGGGGGCGAACCACGGGGTGTTGACCGTGGGACACGTCGGGGCCGACTTCATCACCCTGGCATCCATGCTGCGTATTCCGGTGTGCATGCATAACGTGCCGGACGCGCAGATTTACCGCCCGACGGCCTGGGGTGCGCACGGAATGGACGTCGAAGGGCAGGACTACCGCGCCTGCGAAAACTACGGACCGCTGTACAAACGTTAACCCTGACTGCCCGCCTGTCCGGGCGGGCAACCTGTGGGGGCCATAATGAAAAAATGCTTTCTGGTTCTCGACTGTGGCGCGACCAACGTGCGCGCCATTGCGCTCGATCCTGACGGGAAGATTGTGGCGCGTGCGGCTGTCGCAAACGCCAGCGAAAGCGCGGCTGAAAATCCGGCATGGCACCAGTGGTCGCTGGACGCCATCATGCAGCGATTTGCCCAATGCTGTCAGGCGATCGGCGCGGTCCTGAGTACGTACCGGCTGTGCGGCATAAGCGTCACCACCTTCGGGGTGGATGGCGCGCTGGTGGATGAGACGGGAGAGCTGCTTTACCCGGTGATCAGCTGGAAATGCCCGCGCACGGTCGCGGTGATGGAAAATGCGTCCCGACGCTTCTCCCCGGCAGAGCTGCAGCGAATAACCGGGGTAGGGCAGTTTAGTTTTAACACGTTATACAAAGTGCTGTGGCTGCGGGAAAACCGTCCCGACCTGCTGCAGCGCGCCCACGCCTGGCTCTTTATCTCCTCGCTGATCAACCATCGCCTGACGGGCAAAATGACCACCGATTTCACCATGGCGGGCACCAGCCAGATGTTCGATCTCGCTCAGCAGCGGTTCAGCGAAGCGATTCTCGCGAAGGCGGGGATTGCGCCTTCGCTTTTCCCGGCGCTGGTGTACCCCGGTGACGTTATTGGCGAGCTGCAGCCCGTCGCGGCGGCTCGGCTCGGGTTGCCTCCCGGCGTGCCGGTGATCTCCGCCGGGCATGACACGCAGTTTGCGCTGTTTGGCGCGGGGGCGGGGATTGATGAAGCGGTTCTTTCTTCGGGGACCTGGGAGATCCTGATGGCGCGCACGTCGCGTGTAAACACCGCGTCGCTCATTCACTATCCCGGGGCGACCTGTGAGCTGGACAGCCAGCCGGGGCTGTTTAATCCGGGCACGCAATACATGGCATCCGGCGTGCTGGAGTGGATCCGCAGCCTGTTCTGGTCTCCTGATACGAGCTGGGACACCATCCTTTCTCAGGTGGCAGAGCTGCCGAGGGGGGCGGACGGGGTGACGATGAATACGCAACTGCTCGATTCCCCGCTCGCCGGCTGGCAGGGCGTGACGCTCAACACCACGCCTGCCCACTTTTACCGCGCGGCGCTGGAGGGGCTGACGGCGCGACTGAAGGATAACCTGGGCGCGCTGGAGGACATCGCGCAGTTTACGGCGCGCGAGCTTCTGCTGGTGGGCGGCGGCAGTCGCAATGCGCTGTGGAATCAGCTTAAAGCCGATGCCCTCGGGATCCCGGTTAAAGTGCTTGATGAGGGTGAAACGACGGTGCTTGGTGCGGCCTTGTACGGCTGGTGGGGCACCGGAGAGGCCGCCAGTGCCGTTGCGGCTCGCGCCTGCGTGGAGTATCGCTACCGCTATTTTTATCCAGAGGGAAAAAACCATGCTTAAAACGATATCACCGCTGATCTCACCCGCGCTGCTTAAAACCCTGGCGGAAATGGGGCACGGAGATGAGATTATTTTTGCGGACGCCCATTTTCCCGCGCACAGCCTCGGCCCAGAGGTTATTCGCGCCGACGGTCTGCGGGTGAGCGAGTTACTGGCTGCCGTCATCCCGCTTTTTGAACTCGACAGCTATGCCCCGCCGCTGGTGATGATGGCACCCGTGGAAGGGGATACGCTTGATGCTGCGGTCGAGGCGCGGTACCGCCAGGCATTATTCGGCAACGAAGAAGGGGAGGGGATCGTGCGCATCGACCGTTACGCGTTTTACCAACGGGCGCAGCAGGCATTTGCCATCGTCGTGACGGGCGAGACGGCGAAGTACGGCAATATTTTACTGAAGAAAGGCGTGACGCCGCAGGCATAAAAAAAGCCGGGTTCAACCCGGCTTTTTCAATTCAGCACACTTACCAGACGTATGTCAGCAGGCTGTGTGAATCCGGTACCATGAAGTCCACGGACATCATCACGCTGAGTGCGGTAATGGCGATGATGGAGAAGCCGAACAGCTTGCGCGCCCAGACCTTATCATCTTCCACTTTGTAGCCACGCAGCGCCATGCCGAGCCACCAGACGCTCACCGCAGCCGCCACCACCAGATATTTGTATCCAGCGTAACCGCCCAGAGAGAGCATCAGCGTTGCCACGGCAAAAGCGATGATGTAGAGCGTAATGTGGTTCTTGGCCACTGAAATGCCTTTCACAACCGGCAGAACCGGGATGTTCGCTGCCTGATAATCCTTAAAGCGGAAAATCGCGATGGCATAGGAGTGCGGCATCTGCCACAGGCTAAAGATAGCCAGCAGGATGAGCGCACCGCTGTCGAACTCGTTCGTGACGGCGCAGTAGCCAATCACCGGCGGCGCAGCGCCGGAGAGTGAACCAATCAGCGTGCCGTAGACGGAGTGACGTTTCATATACAGGCTATAAACGCCCACATATACCACGAACCCCATCACCCCCAGCCAGCAGGCAAGCGGGTTAGCACCAAACCACAGCAGCATAAAGCCAGCAATACCCAGCAAGGTGGCGTACACCAGCGAGACGGAAGGGGCGATCAGGCCTTTCACCAGCACCCGATTTTTGGTCCTCTCCATCTTCTTGTCGATATCCATGTCGATGTAATTGTTAAATACACAACCGGACGCAACAACCAGTGACACACCCACCAGCGTGGAAGCAAAGAGGGTGTAATCGATGCTGCCTTTGGAGGCCAGCAGGAACCCTCCGATCACGGAGATCAGGTTGCCAAAGATGATGCCTGGTTTCGTTACTTGCAGGTATTGCTTAAACATACTCGCCGCTCTTAGTGAACCATCATGTTGTAGTTGAGGTTCCACATAATCCAGATGGAACCGACTACCAGGATAGCGATGATAATCACGGTAAAGATAAAGGCGGTCATATTCCAGCCTTCATCGGACTTGGTGTTCATGTGCAGGAAGCAAACCAGATGCACCAGAATCTGAATCACCGCGGTCACCAGGATTGCACCCAGAATAACCGGCTTAGACGCAGAACCGCTCATCACCATCCAGAACGGGATCACCGTGAGGATGATCGACAGGATGAAACCTGTCATGTAGGTTTTTACGCTACCGTGGGAAGCGCCATGATCGTTTGAATGACTCATTACATCGCCCCCATCAGATACACTACAGAGAACACACAGATCCACACCACGTCCAGGAAGTGCCAGAACAGACTCAGGCACATGATACGCGTGCGGTTTGTGCTGGTCAGGCCGCGACGGGATACCTGGAACATCAGTACAGCCATCCAGATAAGACCCGAGGTGACGTGCAGACCGTGGGTACCCACCAGCGCGAAGAACGCTGACAGGAAGCCGCTACGATCCGGACCGAAACCTTCCATGATCAGGTGATGGAATTCATAGATTTCCATCCCGATGAACCCAGCACCAAACAACCAGGTCAACGCCAGCCAGGAGACAACCTGGCTCTTGTTGTTTTTGTACATGGCGATCGCCGCCATGCCGTAGGTGATGGAGCTGAATAACAGCAGTGCGGTTTCTACCAGCACGAACGGCAGTTCAAAAATATCCTTGCCGGTCGGGCCACCCGCCGTGCCGTTCACCAGAACGGCATAGGTCGCGAACAGACAGCAGAACAGAATGCAGTCGCTCATCAGGTAGATCCAGAAACCGAAGACTTTCATCGGCCCTGTATCGTGGTGCGCATGTTCATGCGCGTGGGCAGTTGAGTGCGCCAGAGTATCAGTTGCCATGTTTCAGCCCCGCTTTAGAAATCTCGTCGAAATGCTGTTTTTCCAGCGTTTCAACTTCACGGACTGGTACGTAGTAGTCCACGTCCTCGTCAAAGCTCTTCACAATCCAGCTGATGACGATGCCAGCAAAGCCAACAATCGCAAGCCACCAGATGTGCCAGATCATTGCGAAACCAAATACCGTTGCGAAGGCGGCAATCACAATGCCCGCACCGCTGTTTTTCGGCATGTGGATCTCTTCGTAATGAGCAGGTTGCTTGTACGCTTCACCTTTTTCTTTCATTTCCCAGAATGCGTCGCGCTCGTGGATCTGCGGCACAATGGCGAAGTTATAGAAAGGAGGTGGGGAAGAGGTTGCCCACTCCAGCGTACGGCCACCCCATGGGTCACCGGTCAGGTCACGGTTCTGCTCGCGGTCGCGAATAGAGACGTAGAACTGAATCAGCTGGGACGCAATACCACAGGCAATCAGCACCGCACCGCCTGCTGCAATCATCAGCATTGGGTGGAACTGCGGATCGATCTGCTGGCTCAGGCGACGGGTCATACCCATGAAGCCCAGCACGTACAGCGGCATAAAGGCAACGAAGAAGCCGATGATCCAGAACCAGAACGCGCGTTTACCCCATTTTTCGTTCAGGGTGAAACCGAACGCTTTTGGCCACCAGTAGGTTACGCCAGCGAAGCAGCCGAAGACCACGCCACCGATGATAACGTTATGGAAGTGCGCAATCAGGAACAGGCTGTTGTGCAGTACGAAGTCCGC
Source organism: Enterobacter sp. V87_3 (assembly GCF_029967835.1). NCBI lineage: Bacteria > Pseudomonadati > Pseudomonadota > Gammaproteobacteria > Enterobacterales > Enterobacteriaceae > Enterobacter > Enterobacter sp. V87_3. The sequence continues at coordinate 144,214 of NZ_JASCAM010000013.1, forward strand.
ACCTGGTACCGCCAGCAGTACACCGGTCATACCCCCTACAGAGAAGGTGACGATGAAGCCGATGGTCCACAGCATCGCTGAGTGGAACACGATACGACCCTGGTACATGGTGAACAGCCAGTTGAAGATCTTAACCCCGGTAGGGATTGCGATAATCATCGTGGTGATACCGAAGAAGGCGTTTACGTTCGCGCCCGCACCCATGGTGAAGAAGTGGTGCAGCCAAACGATGAACGACAGTACGGTAATACACACGGTTGCCCACACCAGCGAGGTGTAGCCAAACAGGCGTTTACGCGAGAAGGTTGCTGCGATTTCGGAGAAGACACCGAACACTGGCAGAACCAGAATGTACACTTCCGGGTGACCCCATGCCCAAATCAGGTTGATGTACATCATCATGTTGCCACCCATGTCATTCGTGAAGAAATGGGTGCCCAGATAGCGATCCAGGGTCAGCAGCGCGACGGTGACGGTCAGAATTGGGAATGATGCAATAATCAGGATGTTGGCGCACAGAGATGCCCAGGTAAATACCGGCATCTTGAACATGGTCATGCCAGGGGCACGCATCTTGATAATGGTCACGAAGAAGTTGATACCGGTCAGGGTTGTACCAACACCGGAGAGCTGAAGCGCCCAAATCCAGTAGTCGACACCTACGCCAGGACTGTACTCAATTCCCGAAAGCGGCGGGTAGGCCAGCCAGCCGGTCTGTGCGAATTCGCCCACACCCAGTGACAGGTTTACCAGAATAACGCCGACAACCGTGAACCAGAAGCTCAGGTTGTTCAGGAACGGGAACGCTACGTCGCGCGCGCCGATTTGCAGCGGAATGACCACGTTCATCAGACCGATAACCAGCGGCATCGCTACGAAGAAGATCATGATAACGCCGTGGGCGGTAAAGATCTGGTCGTAGTGGTGCGGCGGCAGGAAGCCAGCTTCACCCGCAGAAGCAAGTGCCTGCTGGCTACGCATCATGATTGCATCCGCAAAGCCACGAATTAACATGACGATACCGACGATGCAGTACATGATACCGAGTTTTTTGTGGTCAACCGAAGTCAGCCACTCTTTCCACAGGTAGCTCCACTTACCGAAGTAAGTGATCAGGCCAACTAAGGCCGCACCACCGATGATAATGGCAGCCACCGTAACCATGATAATGGGTTCATGGTAGGGCACTGCATCCAGTGTCAATTTTCCGAACATTTTCTTCCTCGGCCCCTTAGTGAGCGGTTTCCGCGTGGCTCATGTCCATGCCTTCCATCCCCTGGTGTGCGTTATGCTCACCTTCAGGTTGGGTCACGTCCATGCTCTTACCGTGGTCCATAAATTTGCCAATAACGTCTTTGAACAAATCAGGCTTCACGTTAGAGAAGTACTCCACCTTGTTGTATTCGCTTGGAATAGCCACTTTTTCGAACGCCGCCATGTCAGACATGGTGTTTGGTGACTGCTTCGCTTTTTCAACCCACTGGTCGAACGCGGCGCGGTCTGGCGTAGCGATAGCTTTAAACTTCATACCCGAGAAGCCTGGGCCACTATAGCTGGCGGAGATACCGTCGTAGGTGCCTGCTTCATTAGCGATCAGGTGCAGGTTGGTCTGCATACCGGCCATCGCATAGATCTGGCTACCCAGACGCGGGATGAAGAAGGAGTTCATTACGGAGTTGGAGGTCACTTTGAACTGAACCGGAGTGTTCGCCGGGAAGGCGATTTCATTCACGGTAGCAATGCCTTGTTCCGGATAGATGAAGAACCATTTCCAGTCCATGGAGACCACTTCAATGGTAATAGGTTTCTCATCGTGAACAAGCGGTTTGCTTGGCTCAAGCGCGTGAGTGGTTTTCCAGGTCAGTACGGCAAGGAACAGGATGATCAGAATAGGCACCGTCCAGACCACAGCTTCCACTTTATTGGAGTGTGACCAGTTAGGGCTATACTTCGCATCTTTATTGCTCGCACGGTACTTCCAGGCGAAACCAACAGCCATCAAGATGGCCGGGATAACCACTATCATCATCAGGCCAAATGCCGTCAGAATCAGTGAACGTTGTTCCAGTCCAATCTGTCCTTTGGGGTCTAGTAGTGCAGAATCGCAGCCGCTGAGTAATACAGTGCCTGCAAATAATGACAACCATCCCAAACTTTTATTGTATTTCCTGAGTCTCATTTAACGACCTCAATTCCACGGGAGTCTGGTGGCGTTTAAAGTGTGGGGGCATTTTACGGGAAGGTTACATTACTGTAAACATCATTAGGCCTGTGTCAGGAAGGTGTTACCGGGTTCTGCCGTGCATGTCACAAGTGTTGCAAATTGTGTCGCTTTTTAAGACAGAAGCCGCGTGCCACGGGCTTTATTACGAAAGGATCCCCAAGCATAGCTCAAAAGGGGCAATTGGTATAACCATTGTCTAAAATATACAAAAAATTAACAATTAATTATCAATATAAAGACAATTAAAAAACGAAAAATCAATCTTTCAAATGCTGAATCGGTTAACGGAAATAGCGTTTTGGATTTGGCTCCAATAATTTCCAAAAACTATCCCGCACAAAACAACAAATATTTTTTTTAGCCGCCGTCGGTTATTTCGCCGTTATAATTTCGTCTCGTGATTACAACGGGAAATAACCTTTCGCTTTTTTCTTCAGGTCATCTGCGTTTTACGCAATGCCAGGAAATCAAGCATGCCGCCGAGAAGGATCCCGGCAACGGCCAGCAGCGCACCCACGTCCAGCAGAAGGGTATCAAACGGAAGTGACAACGCGGTTGTGGCGTTGATAATCAGTACTGCAAGCCACAGCACCAGCGCAAGGCAGCCCACCATTAACAGACGCAATGCAAAACGGTAGACGCGATGGTATTCGGTGCGCGGCATAAAGTGGTCTGTCCGCTGGGTATATTCCAGCGTCCGGCGACACACCAGTAGCAGTAATATTCCAGGTACGGCAGCAATCACGGAGAAGAGATAAAACGTCGGCCAGCCGTGCGCTTCAACAAACCAGCCCGCAATCGGGCCAACATAAACGCGGCCCACGGCGGAGAGCGCCGAGAGCAGGGCGAACTGCGTGGCGGAAAACGACTTGTTGCACAGGGTCATGAGCAGAGCGACGAAGGCCGCGGTTCCCATTCCGCCGCAGAGGTTTTCAAAGAACACCGCGGTCGCCATGCTGATCATATGTTTGTCAGTGATGGAAAGCAGCCAGTAACCCGCGTTCGATGCCCCTTGCAGGATGCCGAAGATCAGCAGGGCGCGGAACAGGCTCAGGCGCTGCATCAGGACGCCGCCATACAGCGCGCCGAGGATGGTCGCAAACAGCCCCAACGTTTTATTCACCACGCCAACTTCACCGGCATCAAAGCCAACGCCGCGGATCAGGAAGGTGGTCGTCAGGCTCATGGCAAACGCATCGCCCAGCTTATAAAGGACAATCAGCAGAAGGATGAGCCAGGCATTGTTACGGCCAAAGAAATCACGCAGCGGTTCGGCAACGGCCTGTTCCAGCGAGCGTGGAACCGGGATCACATCGCTCGGTTCGGGCGCAAGCAGGGTCGCGATGATGCAGGGGATCAGCAGGGCGGCCATCAGCCAGTACATGCCCTGCCAGCCAAGGTAGCGGTCGGCCAGCCAGAGCGCCAGCCCACCGGACACGAGCATCCCCAGCCGATAACCCAACACGCTGATGGCGGCTCCCGCCCCACGCTCTTCGGCAGGTAAGACGTCCGTTTTCCAGGCATCAAAAACGATATCCTGCGACGCGGAGCAGAAGGCGATAACCACCGCCAGCGCGGCCATCCAGCGCAGCTGCGTTGTCGGCTCCAGGAAGCCCATACCGGCGATGGCCAGCAGCAGCAGAATCTGAGTGATGACCAACCAGCCGCGACGACGCCCCAGGAACGGCGGTGTATAGCGGTCCATGACAGGCGACCACAGGAATTTAAACACGTAGGCCTGGCCCACGAGCGAGAAGAAACCAATGGTTTTAAGATCGATGTTCTCAACGGTCATCCAGGCTTGCAGCGTGCCTGACGTGAGCGCGAGCGGTAAACCTGAGGCGAAACCGAGGATCAGCAAGATAGCTGATTTAGGCTGCTGGAAAATGCGTAAGTAGTGACTCGACATGTTCTTCTAAGTCTGACCCGGCTAACCGCCGGGTCAGTGAGCAGGATTAACGTGCGTTCTGTTTGATAAACTCGTGGATGCTGGTGTCCTGAGCCATATCGGCAATGGTGTCAGTCAGCACGCTATTAACCGCGTCAGCAATGTTTTTGTTAGAGGCCTGGAAAGCGCCTTCAACGGAGTAGCTGGCACGGTAGTTTTTGTTCATCTTGTTGCCATTCTTCGCCGTTGCGATGATCGCGATGTCGGCTTTGGTGGCAATGTTGTAACGCACGTTACCCTGGGAAACGTCAGCGTACAGGTTGTTCACGATGATCTGCAGATCTACCGCGCCGCTTGGGCCAACCATGTAACCGCGAGCGGTCATCTGCTTCTCAAGCACTTCCTGCAGCAGGAAACGCAGGTCGCGGGAAGCGGTCAGCGTAACCTGCTGGTTATCACGGGTCACTTTTGCCAGGGCTTGATCCTGACGCTGGTCGGCACCGTTAATGCTGATCGTCACGCCCATCAGGCTCGGGTCTTGCTGAGGAAGGGTAATTTTTGGCGTCACATCAATGGTCGTTGGCGGGGTTGCGCAGCCTGCCAGCATGAAAAGTGCTACCAACGGAAAGAAGATTTTTTTTAACATTTTGAGGTTCTCAACGAATCGTAAGCATTTAGAGAGAGAATTTGTCGCCATCATAACATTGCCAACGGCGAGGGGAAGTGGTCAACGCATGTAAATTCATCGCCTTGTCCGAAAACTAACCGGCCCACCGCTTTTCTCCGCCCGTTATGGGCAAATCGCATGAGTCTCATCGTTAACTTCATTCGTTTGACTGAGAAAATCGGATGAAAGCTAAATATTTGTTGTCAAGGTGTAATGGAAACGGTAAAAGCGGCTAATATTTAAAGGGATGGGTGACATCTTAGCGTTGTCGGAGGAGTAATTTCATGATGATACGTGAACAGATAGAAGAAAAACTAAGGGCAGCGTTTAACCCTGTGTTCCTCGAAGTCGTCGACGAAAGCTATCGTCATAACGTACCGGCAGGGTCTGAAAGCCACTTCAAAGTGGTGTTGGTGAGCGATCGTTTCACGGGAGAGCGCTTCCTGAATCGTCATCGCTTAATCTACAGTACCCTGACGGATGAACTCTCCACAACCGTACATGCGCTGGCATTGCACACCTATACCATTAAGGAATGGGAAGGCCTGCAGGATACGGTCTTTGCCTCACCTCCCTGTCGCGGTGCGGGCAGCATAGCCTGATAAATCGGATTTGCAACCGCTGGAGTTTTTCCAGTATGTTGCTTAAAGATTTCGTCAAAACGGCCTCCGGGCCGTTTTGTTTTGTCTGAGTTTTGAGCGCATGGCGCATTTTTAAGGCTAAAAATAGCCTTAAAGTGTGAAAAAAGCCGCAGCAACATGCCCCAACCGTTCTCGACTCACCTAAGTGATGCCGCTATAATGCCGCGTCTTATTGAATGTCTTCGGGATGATTCTGGCGACAGGGAATGTAAATCTGCACATTGAGAGAGCATCCCGGTAAAACAGACAGATTCAGAGTTGACCGAGCACTGTGATTTTTTTGAGGTAACAAGATGCAAGTTTCAGTTGAAACCACTCAAGGCCTTGGCCGCCGTGTAACGATTACTATCGCTGCTGACAGCATCGAAACTGCTGTGAAAAGCGAGCTGGTCAACGTAGCAAAAAAAGTACGTATTGACGGCTTCCGTAAGGGCAAAGTACCAATGAATGTTGTTGCTCAGCGTTATGGCGCTTCCGTGCGTCAGGATGTGCTGGGTGAACTGATGAGCCGCAACTTTATTGATGCCATCATCAAAGAAAAAATTAATCCAGCCGGTGCGCCAAACTACGTGCCAGGCGAATACAAAATGGGCGAAGACTTCACCTACTCCGTAGAGTTCGAAGTGTACCCGGAAGTTGAGCTGAAAGGTCTGGAATCCATCGAAGTTGAAAAACCGATCGTTTCCGTGACTGACGAAGACGTTGACGGCATGCTGGATACCCTGCGCAAGCAGCAGGCGAACTGGAAAGACAAAGAAGGCGCAGTTGACGCTGAAGACCGCGTAACAATCGACTTCACCGGTTCCGTAGATGGCGAAGAGTTTGAAGGCGGCAAAGCGTCTGACTTCGTGCTGGCAATGGGCCAGGGTCGTATGATCCCAGGCTTCGAAGACGGTATCAAAGGCCACAAAGCGGGCGAAGAGTTCACCATCGACGTGACCTTCCCGGAAGAATACCACGCTGAAAACCTGAAAGGGAAAGCAGCGAAGTTCGTGATCAACCTGAAGAAAGTTGAAGAGCGCGAGCTGCCAGAACTGACTGAAGAATTCATCAAACGTTTCGGCGTGGAAGATGGTTCTATCGCGGGTCTGCGTGCCGAAGTGCGTAAAAACATGGAACGCGAGCTGAACGGTGCTGTACGTAACCGTGTGAAATCTCAGGCTATCGAAGGCCTGGTGAAAGCGAACGAAATCGACGTTCCTGCTGCCCTGATCGACGGCGAAATCGATGTTCTGCGCCGTCAGGCTGCACAGCGCTTCGGTGGCAACCAGCAGCAAGCGATGGAACTGCCTCGCGAACTGTTCGAAGAGCAAGCGAAACGCCGCGTTGTTGTTGGCCTGCTGCTGGGCGAAGTGATTCGTACCCACGAGCTGAAAGCTGACGAAGAGCGTGTGAAAGGCCTGATCGAAGAGATGGCTTCCGCGTACGAAGATCCATCAGAAGTTGTTGAGTTCTACGGTAAGAACAAAGAGCTGATGGACAACATGCGCAACGTCGCACTGGAAGAGCAGGCTGTTGAAGCGGTACTGGCGAAAGCGAAAGTAACCGAAAAAGAGACCTCTTTCACCGAACTGATGAACCAGCAGGCGTAATTTCGCCTCAACGTTTAAAGTTTGAACAAAAAACCCGTTGCCTCACGGCGGCGGGTTTTTTTTATCGCAGCGATAGGCCAGGAAGAGTGCGAAAACGCCCTTTCAGTGATAGCGTATCAACAAAAGGTTGTTATGCTTGAAATAGAGCACTGCGAACCCCATAAGTATGTAATCACGATCAATGAGACTGGCTGATAATCCGTCCATGAGGTTACAATCAGTACAGCAGGTGTTTTCAATTTAGATCCAGGAGACGGACATGTCATACAGTGGCGAACGAGATAACTTTGCACCCCATATGGCTCTGGTGCCAATGGTTATTGAACAGACCTCACGTGGTGAGCGTTCTTTTGATATCTATTCCCGTCTGCTCAAGGAACGCGTTATCTTTCTGACCGGCCAGGTCGAAGACCATATGGCTAACCTGATCGTGGCGCAGATGCTGTTTCTGGAAGCGGAAAACCCGGAAAAAGACATCTACCTGTACATTAACTCGCCTGGCGGGGTTATTACGGCGGGGATGTCCATTTATGACACCATGCAATTTATCAAGCCGGATGTAAGCACCATTTGTATGGGTCAGGCGGCATCCATGGGGGCATTCCTGCTCACCGCGGGTGCCAAAGGTAAGCGTTTCTGCCTGCCAAATTCCCGCGTGATGATCCACCAGCCGCTGGGCGGCTACCAGGGTCAGGCAACGGATATTGAAATCCACGCCCGCGAAATTCTGAAAGTAAAAGCGCGCATGAATGAACTTATGGCGCAGCATACGGGTCAATCTCTTGAGCAGATCGAGCGCGATACCGAGCGCGATCGCTTCCTCTCTGCACCAGAGGCAGTTGAGTACGGCTTAGTCGACTCCGTTTTGACCCATCGTAATTGATGCCTGCGACGCGAGTGTGCCGCTATACTAAGGTAGGGCGGCACGCTGCTGTAAACAGCTTGCGTCTGAGAATGGCATTTGCGTCGTCATGTGCGGCACAAAGAACTTAAAAAGAGGTTTGGACTCATGACAGATAAACGCAAAGATGGTTCGGGCAAACTGCTGTACTGCTCTTTTTGCGGCAAAAGCCAGCATGAAGTGCGTAAACTGATTGCCGGGCCGTCCGTGTATATCTGCGACGAATGTGTCGACTTATGTAACGACATCATTCGCGAAGAGATTAAAGAAGTAGCGCCTCACCGTGAACGCAGCGCACTGCCAACACCGCATGAGATTCGTCATCATCTTGACGACTATGTCATCGGTCAGGAGCAGGCTAAGAAAGTGCTGGCCGTTGCGGTGTACAACCACTATAAACGTCTGCGTAACGGCGACACCAGTAATGGTGTTGAACTGGGTAAAAGTAACATTTTGCTGATCGGGCCGACGGGTTCCGGTAAAACGCTGCTGGCTGAAACGCTGGCACGCCTGCTGGATGTTCCTTTCACCATGGCCGATGCTACCACGCTGACCGAAGCCGGTTACGTGGGTGAAGACGTTGAAAATATCATTCAGAAACTGCTGCAAAAGTGCGATTACGACGTGCAGAAAGCACAGCGCGGGATTGTCTACATCGATGAGATCGACAAGATCTCCCGTAAGTCAGATAACCCGTCTATCACCCGTGACGTATCGGGTGAAGGCGTACAGCAGGCTCTGCTGAAGCTGATCGAAGGCACCGTTGCCGCGGTTCCACCGCAGGGTGGACGTAAACATCCGCAGCAGGAGTTCCTGCAGGTTGATACCTCCAAGATCCTGTTCATCTGTGGTGGTGCGTTCGCCGGTCTGGATAAAGTGATCTCTCACCGTGTTGAAACCGGCTCCGGCATTGGTTTTGGCGCGACGGTGAAATCCACGTCCGAAAAACCGAACGAAGGCGAGCTGCTTTCACAGGTTGAACCAGAAGATTTGATCAAATTTGGTCTGATCCCTGAGTTTATTGGTCGTCTGCCGGTTGTCGCCACGCTGAACGAGCTGAGCGAAGACGCGCTGATCCAGATCCTGAAAGAGCCGAAAAACGCCCTGACCAAGCAGTATCAGGCGCTGTTTAATCTGGAAGGCGTTGAGCTGGAGTTCCGTGACGAAGCGCTGGACGCGATTGCGAAGAAAGCCATGATCCGTAAAACCGGTGCCCGTGGTCTTCGCTCTATCGTCGAAGCGGCGCTGCTCGACACCATGTACGATTTACCGTCCATGGAAGATGTCGAGAAAGTGGTGATTGATGAGTCAGTTATCGGCGGTCAAAGCAAACCGTTACTGATTTACGGTAAGCCGGAAGCGCAGCAGGCATCTGGCGAATAATTCGCCAATTCATACAAGCAGTTAATCAAAAAGGGGGGATTTTATCTCCCCTTTATTTTTTCCTTATTCATGGCGTTGAATGTATGGAATACATCCCCATATACTGGATTACATGTTAATGGTTGTGTGAAGCACAGTTACATGACCAGTTTACCTGGCGGACACTAAACTAAGAGAGAGCTCTATGAATCCTGAGCGTTCTGAACGCATTGAAATCCCCGTATTGCCGTTGCGCGATGTGGTGGTTTATCCGCACATGGTCATACCCTTATTTGTAGGGCGGGAAAAATCTATCCGTTGCCTCGAAGCCGCCATGGATCATGATAAAAAAATCATGTTGGTTGCCCAGAAAGAAGCATCAACGGATGAGCCGGGTGTAAACGATCTTTTCACCGTCGGGACCGTGGCCTCTATTTTGCAGATGCTGAAGTTGCCTGACGGCACCGTTAAGGTGCTGGTAGAAGGGCTGCAGCGTGCGCGTATTACCACTCTGTCTGACAATGGCGAGCATTTCTCTGCGAAGGCAGAGTACCTTGATTCGCCACAGCTTGATGAGCGCGAGCAGGAAGTGCTGGTGCGCACCGCGATTAGCCAGTTTGAAGGCTATATCAAGCTGAACAAGAAAATCCCACCAGAAGTGCTGACGTCGCTGAACAGCATTGACGATCCTGCACGTCTGGCTGACACCATCGCAGCGCATATGCCGCTGAAGCTGACGGACAAACAGTCCGTGCTGGAGATGTCCGACGTTAATGAACGTCTGGAATATCTGATGGCGATGATGGAGTCTGAAATCGATCTGCTGCAGGTTGAGAAGCGCATTCGCAACCGCGTGAAAAAGCAGATGGAGAAATCTCAGCGTGAGTACTATCTGAATGAGCAAATGAAAGCCATTCAGAAAGAACTGGGCGAGATGGACGACGCGCCGGACGAAAACGAAGCGCTGAAGCGTAAAATCGACGCGGCGAAGATGCCGAAAGAGGCGAAAGAGAAAGCCGAAGCAGAACTGCAGAAGCTGAAAATGATGTCTCCAATGTCGGCTGAAGCGACCGTTGTGCGTGGCTACATTGAGTGGATGGTACAGGTTCCGTGGAACGCCCGCAGCAAGGTCAAAAAAGACCTGCGTCAGGCGCAGGAAATCCTTGATACCGACCACTACGGCCTGGAACGCGTGAAAGACCGCATTCTTGAGTACCTCGCGGTACAGAGCCGTGTAAACAAAATCAAAGGGCCAATCCTGTGTCTGGTTGGGCCGCCAGGGGTAGGTAAAACCTCTCTGGGCCAGTCCATCGCGAAAGCGACCGGACGTAAGTACATCCGCATGGCGTTGGGCGGCGTACGTGATGAAGCGGAAATTCGCGGTCACCGTCGGACCTATATCGGCTCCATGCCGGGTAAACTGATCCAGAAGATGGCGAAAGTGGGGGTTAAAAACCCGCTGTTCTTGCTCGATGAGATCGACAAAATGTCATCGGACATGCGTGGCGATCCGGCGTCTGCACTGCTTGAAGTGCTTGATCCAGAACAGAACGTGGCGTTCAGCGATCACTATCTGGAAGTGGACTACGACCTGAGCGATGTGATGTTCGTGGCGACCTCCAACTCCATGAATATTCCGGCTCCGCTGCTGGATCGTATGGAAGTGATCCGTCTGTCCGGTTATACCGAAGACGAAAAGCTGAACATCGCTAAGCAGCACCTGCTGCCGAAGCAGATTGAGCGTAACGCCCTGAAAGCCAACGAGCTGACCGTAGATGACAGCGCGATTATTGGCATCATTCGTTACTACACCCGTGAAGCGGGCGTGCGTAGCCTTGAGCGTGAAATCTCTAAGCTGTGCCGTAAAGCGGTGAAACAGTTGCTGCTGGATAAGAGCCTGAAACACATTGAGATTAACGGCGACAACCTGCATGCGTACCTTGGCGTTCAGCGCTTCGACTACGGTCGTGCCGACAACGAGAACCGCGTGGGCCAGGTTACTGGTCTGGCATGGACGGAAGTGGGTGGCGATCTGCTGACCATCGAAACCGCCTGTGTACCGGGCAAAGGCAAGCTGACCTATACCGGCTCGCTGGGTGAAGTGATGCAGGAATCCATCCAGGCAGCGCTGACCGTGGTGCGTGCGCGTGCGGAGAAACTGGGTATCAACCCTGATTTCTACGAAAAACGCGACATCCACGTTCACGTTCCTGAAGGGGCAACGCCGAAAGACGGCCCAAGCGCCGGTATCGCGATGTGTACCGCGCTGGTCTCTTGCCTGACGGGTAACCCGGTGCGTGCCGATGTGGCGATGACCGGTGAAATCACCCTGCGCGGCCAGGTTCTGCCAATCGGTGGATTGAAAGAAAAACTGCTGGCGGCGCACCGTGGTGGGATCAAAACCGTATTAATTCCGGACGAAAATAAACGCGACCTGGAAGAGATTCCGGACAACGTTATTGCCGATCTGCAGATCCATCCGGTGAAACGCATTGAGGAAGTTCTGACTCTCGCACTGCAGAATGAACCCTCCGGAATGCAGGTTGTAACCGCAAAATAGTGACCTCGCGCAAAGAGCGTCAATAAAAACAAGGCTGGTAAGTCATTTCGTACTTGCCAGCCTTTTTTTGTATAGCTAATTTAGATTGCTGATCGGGCCAGCCATCAACAACGGGTGTTGTAAGGTCATGGCAGGCCTGATATAACTGCTGCGCGGTCGCGTTGTGAAGGATTCAGGCGCGATATAAATTATAAAGAGAGGAAGAGAACAGTGAATAAATCTCAACTGATTGACAAAATTGCTGCTGGTGCTGATATTTCTAAAGCTGCAGCTGGACGTGCGTTAGATGCTTTAATTGCTTCTGTTACTGAATCTCTGCAGGCTGGGGACGACGTTGCACTGGTTGGTTTCGGTACTTTTGCTGTTAAAGAGCGTGCTGCCCGTACTGGCCGCAACCCTCAAACCGGTAAAGAGATCACTATTGCTGCCGCTAAAGTGCCGGGCTTCCGTGCAGGTAAAGCGCTGAAAGACGCAGTAAACTGATTGCTTTCCCGCTTAAGGGAAGCCGAAAAGTATAAGGGCGCATCATTCGATGTGCCTTTTTTGTTTGTCCAGGCCTGATTTGTGCGAGTTTATGCGAGTTGTGGGCTGACAATCGCACTGGTTTCTTGTCACAATACGCCTTTACGCGCAGCGGTCAGGATTTTCCGTTAGCGTCAGGTAACCAGTCACATACAGCGGAGTGTTGTTACACCATGATGGACAGCTTACGCACGGCTGCTAACAGTCTCGTGCTCAAGATTATATTCGGTATCATTATCGTGTCGTTCATATTGACCGGCGTGAGTAGCTACCTCATCGGCGGTGGCGCCAACTATGCCGCAAAAGTGAATGGCCAGGAAATTAGCCGTGGGCAGTTTGAGAATGCTTTCGCCGGTGAACGTAACCGTATGCAGCAACAGCTGGGCGATCAATTCTCTGAACTGGCTGCAAACGAAGGCTACATGAATAACCTGCGCCAGCAGACGCTGAACCGTCTTATCGATGAAGCGCTGCTTGACCAGTATGCCAAAAACCTGGGACTGGGGATCAGCGACGAGCAGGTCAAAAAAGCGATCTTCTCGACGCAGGCATTCCAGTCTAACGGTAAATTCGATAACGCTCGTTATAACAGCATCGTTAATCAGATGGGGATGACGGCAGACCAGTACGCGCAGGCGCTGCGTAACCAACTCACCACCCAGCAGCTCATCAATGCCGTTGTGGGCACGGATTTCATGCTCAAAGGTGAAACGGACGAACTGGCTGCGCTGGTGGCGCAACAGCGCGTTGTGCGTGAAGCGACTATCGACGTCAACGCCCTGGCTGCGAAGCAGCAGGTGAGCGACGCCGAAGTGAACGCCTGGTACGAGCAGAACAAGAATTCTTTCGTTGCGCCTGAGCAGTTCCGCGTAAGCTACATCAAGCTGGATGCTGCCGCTCTGCAGGGGAATGCCTCAGATGCGGACATTCAGTCTTACTACGACCAGCACCAGGATCAGTTCACCCAGCCGCAGCGTAACCGCTACAGCGTGATCCAGACCAAAACCGAAGCCGATGCCAAAGCCGTTCTCGACGAGCTGAACAAAGGTGCCGATTTCGCGACGCTGGCGAAAGCAAAATCCACCGACATCATCTCTGCCAAAAATGGTGGCGATATGGGCTGGCTGGAAGCGGCAACGACCCCGGACGAACTGAAAAACGCCGGTCTGAAAGACAAAGGCCAGCTGTCTGGCGTGATTAAATCCTCCGTTGGTTTCCTCGTGGCGCGTCTGGACGATGTTCAGGCCGCAAAAACCAAGCCGCTGGATGAGGTACGCGATGAGATCGCGGCCAAAGTGAAGCAGGAAAAAGCGCTGGATGCCTTCTACGCCCTGCAGCAGAAAGTGAGCGATGCTGCGAGCAACGACAACGAATCTCTGGCGGGTGCAGAGCAGGCCGCGGGTGTGAAAGCCGTTGAGACGGGCTGGTTCGGCCACGACAACCTGCCGGAAGAGCTGAACTTCAAGCCGGTTTCTGATGCCATCTTCAACGGTGGTCTGGTGGGCGAAAACGGTGCGCCGGGTAGCAACTCAGACATCATTACCGTCGACGGTGACCGTGCCTTCGTGCTGCGCGTGACCGATCATAAAGCTGAAGCGGTGAAACCGCTGGCTGAGGTGAAAGACCAGGTGGTTGCCCAGGTTAAACACAGCAAAGCCGAGCAGCAGGCGAAGCTGGACGCTGAAAAACTGCTGGCCGCTCTGAAGGCGGGCAAAGGTGATGAGGCGCTGAAAGCGGCGGGTCTGAGCTTCGGTGAAGCGAAAACGCTGAGCCGTACCGGTCAGGATCCTGTCAGCCAGGCGGCGTTCAGCCTGAGCCAGCCAGCGAAAGGCAAGCCAGGCTACGGCACTGCAACCGATATGCAGGGTAACGTGGTTCTGCTGGCGCTGGACGAAGTGAAAGCGGGAACGCTGCCGGACGCACAGAAAAAAGCGATGGTTCAGGGTATCACCCAGAACAACGCTCAGATCACGTTCGAAGCGATGATGAGCAACCTGCGTAAAGAAGCCAAAATTAAGCTCGGCGACGTCATCACGCAGCAGCAATAATTACGTCGCTGCTCGCAGATTTTCGTAACGCTCTGCAAAACCTAAAGGCCGCTTTCGCGGCCTTTTCCATTTCTGTTATCTGCCGTTTGTGCCTGTTTTCCCTTGTCGCTATCGTGATGTGGCTGTCAACAAACAAGGAGAAAACAGCATGAAACGTGGAATCAAAGCACTGCTTATTACCCTGGCTATTGCCACCACCGGGATGAGCGCAGGCGCGCTGGCGTCAACGCCCGCAGCTAAAACGCAGGCCGCCCAGAGCAAATCTGATTCAACCGCACAGGCGCAGGGGCAAATGAAAGCCACTGACGCGGGTAAAAGCGCGGAGGATGACGGCGCGCGAGTGAGCATCAATTCAGCATCGGCAGAGGATCTTGCCCGCGCGATGAACGGCGTCGGCCTGAAAAAAGCCCAGGCGATCGTCAGCTACCGGGAAGAGTACGGTCCATTTAAAACGCTCGACGATCTGAAACAGGTTCCGGGCATGGGGAGCTCGCTGGTTGAGCGCAACCTCTCACACCTGACGTTGTAATCGCACAATAACTTGCACGGCGGCAAAAATTTGCCAGGATAAAGAGGTCATACCAGTTATGACCTCTGAACCTATAACTACAGTAAAGGCTTTTGCGCTATGCAGACAAAAATCAAAGTACGCGGTTTCCATCTTGATGTGTACCAGCACGTCAATAACGCTCGCTATCTCGAATTTCTGGAAGAGGCTCGCTGGGATGGCCTGGAACACAGCGACAGTTTTCAGTGGCTGACCGCACACAACATCGCGTTTGTGGTCGTCAATATTAATATCAACTACCGGCGTCCTGCCGTGCTGGGCGATGTCCTGACCGTGACCAGCCAGGTCCAGCAGCTAAACGGAAAAAGCGGTGTACTAAGCCAGGTGGTGACGCTGGATCCAGAAGGGCAGGTGGTGGCCGATGCCCTGATCACCTTTGTGTGCATCGATCTCAAAACGCAAAAAGCGCTGCCGCTGGAAGGGGAGTTACGTGAAAAGCTGGAGTTGATGATCGTGTAAGGTGAGATAGATATCACCGTGCTGTCGGCGTTAACGTGGCGGCAGCACGGTGTAATGCCCGGTTATTTCAGGCCGGTCTTTTGCTTCATGGCGGCCATCACGCCGGGTTTATCGGCCAGGTAGTGGTTCAGGCCATTAGCACGCAGGTTACAGGCCGCACACTGGCCGCACCCGTCGCCTTTGATGCCGTTGTAGCAGGTCAGGGTTTCACTGCGCACCAGGTCCAGTTTGCCCCAGTAGTCTGCCAGCGCCCAGGTTTCGGCTTTGTCGAGCCACATCAGCGGCGTTTCGAAGCGCGTCTCTTTCGCCATGCCAAGGTTTACCGCGTGGTTCAATGCTTTGACGAACTCATCGCGGCAATCCGGATAGCCCGAAAAGTCGGTTTCACACACGCCGGTGATCACCGCTTCGGCTTTAACCTGGTATGCATAGATCGCGGTTAAGGTCAGAAAGAGGATATTACGGCCCGGCACAAAGGTGTTCGGGATGCCGCTGGCGTCGGGTTCGTAATCAGGAACCGGAATACTGTCGCGGGTGAGGCTGCTCACGGCCAGTTCGTTTAACAGGTTAACGTCCAGCACCTTGTGCGCTCGCGCGCCCAGTTTCAGGGCCAGTTCGCGCGCAACGTCGATTTCAGCGCGATGGCGTTGACCATAATCGAAAGTGACACAGTGAACTTCATCGTACTGATGAAGCGCCTGAATCAGGCAGGTAGTGGAATCTTGTCCTCCGCTGAACACGACGACGGCACGTTTCATAAATCATCTCGACAGTTACGGTAAAAGCGTTATGTTACCGCCTGGCTCTGGCGGCGACCAGCCCCTTCACGATTTGGGGGCCGGAAGCCAGGCTTCGGTGAAGTCAAACCAGCCGCGGGTATTCAACCGTATCCCGTTGACGCCCGGCGGGGCGCTGATCCGGTACTGATAGTTAAACAGCGGCGTCAGCACCGCATTTTCCATCAGCTGGCTGAATATCGCTTTAAGCCCGGCGTGCCTTGCCTGCTCATCCACCTGCGTTTGCACCGCGTCCAGCGTCGCCTGCAGGTGCGAATACTGCGGCGCGCTTAGCAGATGCGGCCACAGCGGGTCGCAGCGTAACCACTGTTCGAGCGTATATTCTGGCGCTTCGCCAATCAAACGATCGCCCATCATGATGTCGGCCTGCGCCAGGGCCGGGCACCCATCCCAGTTTTTAGCGTCATGAAAAATCAGGGTCAGCTCACAGCCTTGCCGGGAAAGATACGCTTTCAACTGGTTCGCCATGGTGTGTAGCTCAACGGGAAGATGGTAAACCAGCGTCAGCGTTTGCGGCAGCGGCACGTCGGTGAGGTCCGGCCACTCGGGAATGCGCCACCCGGGAAGCAACTCCTCTGTAGGGGTGATTAACCCCTCGTCCAGCGGAAGGGTGTGCAGGAGCGTGGAAAGGTGGATGATATTGACCAGCCGTTTCGCCTGGCGTTCGCTGAGGCGGCCGCCCTGTTTAAGCGTGAGATAGCAAAAGCCGAGGCTGGTGCTGTTACTCACCAGCCGCAGACTGGCCAGCTCGTCCGGTTCGCCAATGGCGATTTGAACCGGGTGGCGGCAGCTTGTTCCCAGCCCGGAATCGAAAAGCTGTGGGGTGATCCAGAACTCGATCGCTTTCAGCAGCGGGTGGTTCAAGTGGTACTGCTCATGGCTTTCAAGACGGACCAGCTCCGCATCATACAGGGTAAGCCTGAACGGACCGCAGCCCGTCATCGGCTGGTCAGGGTGCGCAAGCCGGCTGCAGTAGGTTGCCAGCCGGTGCGCCAGCCAGTAATCCGGGCGATGCAGCATAAACGTCAGGCACTGAGGATGCGTCACTTCAATGCGCAAAACGCTCTGAAACAGCTTTTGCAGGGCGGGCATGGCCAGCAGCCCCAGCAGGCTTTGTTGCAACTGGGCGGTGTCGACTTTATCGCCGTTGTGCCAGTGTAGCGTGGAGCGGATATAAAAATGCCAGCGCAGCCCGTCGGGAGAGACCTCCCAGTGGTGCGCCAGATCGCCCGCCGGTTCATTGCTGCTGTCGTGAAAGCGGGTTAATCCGCAAAAAACCTGGCTTGCCAGATGCTGCTCCGCCCGGCCGGGCAAAAAGCCGGGCGTTAGCGGGTCCAGTGAGCGGTAATAGGGGATGCGCAATACGGGCGTATCGTTCTGCCAAAGGCCACCCATAAACGGATGCAGCAGGGCGCGCAAATCCTCAGGGGCAAGCTGCGCCAGCTCGAGCGCATTATGCTGCTGCCCGCTTTTCAGCGCCTCTTCCATCATCGTATTACGCAGGGACTCCGGGGTGACGTGGAACGTCAGTTCACCGCGCTTGCCGCGGCCGGACTGCGCACGCCAGCTTAGCCAGCCCGCCTCCTGCGCCTGGCGCAGCAGCGTACGCACGTGCCGCTCGCTGCAAAAACAGCGGCCAGCAAGTTCGTTGACGGTGACCTGCTGTGGTGCACCACCGGAGGGCTGCCACAGGCGTTGATACTGATTGAGACGGTTAAGCAGGCGCATAAGAAACCCGGAACAATAATTATCATCTATTCACTATTACTTCCGTATATCTCACGCAATACTGATGCACAAGTTAATTGCATCTTTTTTCAGGAGTACTCATGGCTCGGCTCGCAGCATTCGATATGGACGGCACCTTGTTAATGCCGGATCACCGTTTAGGGGAAATCACCCTGAACACGCTGAAGCGTCTGCACGAGCGTGATATCACTCTGACATTTGCCACCGGTCGTCATGTGCTGGAGATGCGCCATCTGATGGGCGCGTTTTCCCTGGACGCGTTTTTGATAACCGGTAACGGGACGCGGATCCACTCCGTCGAAGGTGATGTGCTGCACCGTCAGGATCTCAACCCGGAAGTGGCGGACATTGTGCTGCACAGTACCTGGGATACCCAGGCCAGCGTACATGTCTTCAATGATAACGGCTGGTTTACCGGACAGGCGATCCCCGATCTGCTGCACGCTCACGTTTATAGCGGGTTCAGCTATCAAATCGTCGATCTGCGCCGCCTCCCCGCGCATGCGGTGACCAAGATCTGTTTCTGCGGCGATCACGACGATCTCCGCCGCCTGCGCGTACAGCTTAACGAAGCGTTAGGGGACCGCGCGCATTTGACCTTCTCGGCGGTGGACTGTCTGGAAGTGCTGCCGGTGGGCTGTAACAAAGGTTCGGCCCTGGCGGTGCTGAGCGATCACCTGGGCTTAACGATGCAGGATTGTATGGCGTTCGGCGACGCCATGAACGACCGCGAGATGCTGGGCAGCGTCGGTCGCGGTGTGATTATGGGGAACGCGATGCCGCAGCTGATTGCTGAGCTACCTCATCTGCCGGTTATCGGACACTGCCGTAACGAAGCCGTGTCCCATTTTTTGACTCATTGGCTGGACAACAACAACCTCCCGTATTCCCCCGAATAGTGAGACCCTTCCAGCAAGCCAGACTTCGGTCTGGCTTTTTTTTATTTCAGCATCCCGGCAATTTGCGCTTTCCATGGCGCAATGTCACCGATATTGGCCTGCACCCACCCGGTGTTGTAATAGGTATCCAGATAGCGCTCACCGCTGTCGCACAGCAGCGTCACGATAGAGCCGGTTTTCCCGGCCTCGCGCATACGCACCGCCAGCTGTAGCGCGCCCCACATGTTGGTCCCGGTGGAAGCACCGACCTTACGGCCAAGCTGTGTCTCCAGCCAGTGGGCCGTCGCCACGCTGGCCGCATCCGGTACGCGGAGCATCTCGTCCACCACTTCTGGAATAAACGACGGTTCCACGCGCGGGCGACCAATCCCTTCTATTTTGCTCCCCACCGGGCTGCGCAGCCCGGCATCACGGCTCTGCCAGTAGTCGAGGAACACCGAGTTTTGCGGGTCAACCACCATCAACTGCGTATCGTAGCCCTGACAGCGGATATAGCGTCCGATTGTCGCCGAGGTGCCGCCGGTGCCTGCGCTCATCACAACCCAGGAGGGTACCGGATGAGGCTCGTGGGCCATCTGGCGGAAAATACTGTCGGCAATGTTGTTATTGCCCCGCCAGTCGGTCGCACGCTCGGCAAAGGTGAACTGATCCATGTAATGGCCGTTCAGCTCGCGGGCCAGCATCTCCGATGCGGCGTAGATTTCGCAGGCGCTTTCCACAAAGTGGCAGCGACCGCCGTAAAATTCGATCTGCTCGATTTTGCGTTTGGCGGTGCAGGAGGGCATCACGGCGATAAACGGCAGGCCAAGCAGGCGGGCAAAATAGGCCTCTGAGACCGCCGTTGAACCGGATGAGGATTCAATGATGGTGGTGCCTTCTTTAATCCAGCCGTTACATAACCCGTATAAAAATAGCGAACGCGCCAGGCGGTGCTTCAGGCTACCGGTAGGATGGGTGCTTTCATCTTTCAGATAGAGCTGAATGCCCGCAAAGCCGGGCAGCGAAAGGCGGATCAGATGGGTATCAGCCGAACGCTGGTAGTCGGCATTGATTTCGCTGATGGCATGTTTAACCCAGTTGCTATTCATCGTATTTATCCGTTTGTCATTTTGTGCCCAGCATAGCGAAAAGCACAGAAAAAATTGTTGCTATCTGGCCTTTAAAATAGAATGTAAGGAGAAAATTTTTCTCTGTGAGGTGGGTATGCTAGATAAAATTGACCGCAAGCTGCTTTGCCTGCTGCAAAACGACTGCACCCTCTCTTTGCAGGCGCTGGCTGATGCCGTTAATCTGACCACCACACCCTGCTGGAAGCGCCTGAAAAAGCTGGAAGATGACGGCGTCCTGCTGGGACGCGTGGCGCTACTGGATCCCGAAAAACTGGGGCTGGGGCTGACCGCCTTTGTCCTGATAAAAACGCAGCATCACAGCAGTGAATGGTATTGCCGTTTCGTTAACCAGGTTTCAGATATGCCTGAGGTGCTCGGTTTCTGGCGCATGGCCGGTGAGTACGATTACCTTATGCGCGTTCAGGTGGCCGACATGAAACGTTATGACGACTTCTACAAGCGGCTGGTCAACAGCGTGCCGGGCTTGTCGGACGTCACCTCCAGCTTCGCGATGGAACAGATTAAATACACCACTGCGTTACCTATTGAATAACTTCATACAATACCTTCAGGAACAAACCGCGTGCGATTATTTGCCCAATTGAGCTGGTACTTTCGTCGGGAGTGGCAACGCTACCTCGGTGCAGTCTGCCTGCTTATTATTATTGCCATTCTGCAACTGCTCCCGCCGAAAGTGGTGGGATACGTCGTGGACGGCGTGACCGAGCAGCATTACACCGCCGCACGGGTGATGATGTGGGTGGGGACGCTGGTGCTGACCGCGATAATTGTCTACCTGCTGCGCTACGTGTGGCGCGTGCTGCTGTTCGGGGCGTCCTATCAGCTGGCCGTTGAGCTACGCGAAGATTTTTACCGTCAGCTGAGCCGCCAGCATCCTGAATTTTACCTGCGCCATCGCACCGGGGATCTGATTGCCCGCGCGACCAATGACGTCGACCGCGTGGTCTTCGCCGCCGGGGAAGGGGTGTTGACCCTGGTCGATTCCCTGGTGATGGGCTGCGCGGTTCTGATCGTCATGTCGACCCAGATCAGCTGGCAGCTCACCCTGCTCGCGCTACTGCCGATGCCGCTGATGGCGCTCGCCATCAACCGCTACGGCGAAAAGCTGCATGAGCGCTTCAAGCTGGCGCAGGCGGCGTTTTCCTCCCTGAACGACCGCACGCAGGAGAGCATGACCAGCATCAGGATGATCAAAGCCTTTGGTCTGGAAGACCGTCAGTCAGCCCTGTTTGCCGCCGATGCCGCCGATACCGGGGCGAAAAACATGCGCGTGGCGCGGATTGACGCCCGGTTTGATCCCACAATTTATATCGCGATCGGTATGGCGAACCTGCTGGCCATTGGCGGCGGCAGCTGGATGGTGGTGCAGGGAACGATGACCCTCGGGCAACTCACCAGCTTTGCCATGTATCTGGGGCTGATGATCTGGCCGATGCTGGCTCTGGCATGGATGTTTAACATCGTGGAGCGCGGCAGCGCGGCCTATAGCCGTATCCGCGCCATGCTGGCTGAAGCGCCGGTCGTCAATGACGGCAGCGAAGCGGTTCCGCAGGGGCGTGGCATCGTGCAGGCGGACATCCGCGAGTTTCGCTATCCGCAGACGGAACATCCGGTGCTTGAGAACGTCACCTTTACGCTTGAGCCGGGTCAGATGATGGGGATTTGCGGCCCGACCGGGTCCGGCAAAAGCACGCTTCTGTCGCTGCTCCAGCGCCATTTCGATGTGACAAAGGGGGACATTCGTTTCCACACTCTTCCGCTGAGTAACCTGGTGCTGGACGAGTGGCGCAGTCGCCTGGCGGTGGTCAGCCAGACGCCGTTTTTATTCTCCGACACCATCGCCAATAACATCGCCCTCGGCTGCCCTTCGGCGACGCAGGAAGACATTGAGCATGTGGCGCGCTTAGCCAGCGTTCACGAGGATATTCTGCGCCTGCCGCAGGGTTATGAAACGGAAGTGGGCGAGCGCGGCGTTATGCTGTCTGGCGGGCAAAAACAACGTATCTCCATTGCCCGCGCGCTGCTCCTGAACGCGGAAATTCTGATCCTTGATGACGCGCTCTCCGCCGTTGATGGCCGAACGGAACATCAGATCCTGCACAACCTGCGCGAGTGGGGGGAAGGACGCACGGTGATCATCAGCGCGCACCGTTTGTCGGCGCTGACGGAGGCCAGTGAAATTCTGGTGCTGCAGCACGGGCACATTGTTCAGCGCGGGCAGCACGAGCAGCTGGTTGAATCGCCCGGCTGGTATCGCGATATGTACCGCTATCAGCAGCTTGAGGCGGCGCTGGACGATGCGCCGGAGCCGGAAAAGGAGGCGTCTGATGCGTAAATTTACCGCCCAGTGGCCGACGCTAAAACGCCTGCTGGCCTACGGTTCGCCGTGGCGAAAACCGCTGTCCATTGCCGTGGGGCTGTTGTGGATTGCGGCCATTGCCGAAGTGAGCGGTCCGCTACTCATCAGCTACTTCATCGATAATATGGTGGCGAAACGCGACCTGCCGCTGGGGCTGGTGGCGGGACTGGGCGTGGCCTATATCGGGCTTCAGTTAACGGCGGCCGGGCTGCACTATGCCCAATCGCTGCTGTTTAACCGCGCGGCCGTTGGCGTCGTGCAGCAGTTGCGTACGGATGTTATGGACGCGGCGCTGCGCCAGCCGCTCAGCGAATTTGATACCCAGCCGGTCGGGCAGGTGATCTCGCGCGTGACTAACGATACCGAAGTGATCCGCGATCTTTACGTCACCGTGGTCGCAACCGTCTTGCGAAGCGCGGCGCTGATTGGCGCGATGCTGGTGGCGATGTTTAGCCTCGACTGGCGGATGGCGCTGGTGGCGATAACCATCTTCCCGGCCGTCCTGACGGTGATGGTTATCTACCAGCGTTACAGCACGCCTATTGTTCGCCGGGTGCGCGCCTATCTGGCGGACATCAACGATGGCTTTAACGAAGTGATCAACGGCATGAGCGTTATTCAGCAGTTCCGCCAGCAGGCGCGCTTTGGCGAGCGGATGGGGGAAGCCAGCCGTTCGCACTATATGGCGAGAATGCAGACGCTGCGCCTCGACGGTTTTCTGTTACGCCCGCTGCTGAGCCTATTCTCGACGCTGGTGCTGTGTGGCCTGCTGATGCTGTTTGGCCTGACAACCCAGGGAACCATTGAGGTTGGGGTGCTGTACGCCTTTATCAGCTACCTTGGCCGCCTCAACGAGCCGCTGATTGAGCTGACGACGCAGCAGTCGATGCTCCAGCAGGCGGTCGTCGCCGGGGAACGCGTTTTTGAACTGATGGACAGACCGCGTCAGACCTACGGTGATGATGACCGCCCGCTGCAAAGCGGCAGCATTGCCTTTGATAACGTCTCCTTTGCCTATCGCGATGACCGGCTGGTGCTGCAGGACATCACCCTGGATATCCCCTCGCGCGGCTTTGTGGCCTTAGTGGGGCATACCGGCAGCGGCAAAAGCACGCTTGCCAGCCTGCTGATGGGCTACTACCCCTTAACGCAGGGAGAAATTCGTCTCGACGGGCGTCCTCTCGCATCATTAAGTCACAACACGCTGCGTAAGGGCGTCGCAATGGTGCAGCAGGATCCGGTCGTGCTGGCCGATACCTTCTTCGCCAACGTGACGCTCGGCCGACCCTTTACTCAGGAACAGGTCTGGGACGTGCTGGAAAAGGTGCAGCTGGCGGACCTGGCGCGGGGATTTAGCGACGGGATCAACACCAAACTGGGCGAGCAGGGCAACAATCTGTCCGTTGGGCAAAAGCAGCTTCTGGCGCTGGCGCGGGTGTTAATCGACACGCCGCAGGTGCTGATTCTGGATGAAGCCACGGCGAGCATTGATTCCGGCACCGAACAGGCGATCCAGCAGGCGCTGGCGGCCGTACGCGATCGTACGACGCTGGTGGCGATCGCCCACCGTCTTTCAACGATCGTGGATGCTGACATTATTCTGGTGCTGCACCGTGGACAGGTCGTGGAGCGCGGCACGCACAGAGCGCTACTCGAAGCGAAAGGGCGCTACTGGCAGATGTATCAGCTGCAGCTGGCCGGTGAAGAGCTGGCCGCCAGCACCCGTGAGGAAGCGTCCCTGAACGCCTGATGCACCATAATCAGGCATTGCGCCGACGGGCATATCCGTTGGTGCAAAAATGAAACGCACCGTGCACTGCCATGGTGCGTTTTTTTTCACCTGTTAAATGACAATCCCCGTCCTGCGTTCACCGCGCCGCTTTTTCCTCGCTTTTTCAATTCTGGCATACCGCTTGCAATAGCCTCTTCGTGCAGCTACGGCCAATACCGAATTCTGACTGGAGGGGATTTATGAAGCTCGTTACGGTGATTATTAAACCATTCAAACTTGAGGACGTGCGTGAAGCCCTGTCTTCCATGGGTATTCAGGGGCTGACGGTCACCGAAGTGAAAGGCTTTGGGCGTCAGAAAGGGCATGCCGAGCTTTATCGCGGCGCAGAGTACAGCGTTAACTTCCTGCCAAAAGTGAAGATTGATGTCGCAATCGCAGACGATCAGCTTGATGAAGTGATTGATATTATTAGCAAAGCTGCCTATACCGGCAAAATTGGCGACGGCAAAATTTTTGTTGCTGAACTGGAGCGCGTCATTCGCATCCGTACCGGCGAAAACGACGAAGCGGCTCTTTAATTAACGCCTGCATACAGTGATAGGGATCGAGAAAATGAAGATAGCAACGATTAAAACAGGTCTGGGGTCGCTGGCGCTGCTGCCGGGCCTCGCCATGGCTGCCCCTGCTGTGGCAGACAAAGCGGATAACGCTTTTATGATGATCTGCACCGCGCTGGTGCTGTTCATGACTATCCCGGGCATTGCGCTGTTTTACGGCGGCCTGATCCGCGGCAAAAACGTCCTCTCTATGCTGACGCAGGTGGCAGTGACGTTCGCGCTGGTCTGCGTGTTGTGGGTAGTGTACGGCTACTCGCTGGCCTTCGGGGAAGGCAACGCCTTCTTTGGTAACTTCAACTGGGCGATGCTGAAAAATATCGAGCTGACCGCCTTAATGGGCAGCTTCTACCAGTATATTCACGTCGCTTTCCAGGGGTCGTTCGCCTGTATTACCGTCGGGCTGATTGTCGGCGCGCTGGCCGAGCGCATTCGTTTCTCGGCGGTGCTGATTTTTGTGGTGGTCTGGCTGACGCTCTCCTACGTGCCAATTGCGCACATGGTCTGGGGCGGCGGTCTGCTGGCCTCCCACGGCGCGCTGGACTTTGCGGGCGGTACCGTTGTGCATATTAACGCTGCGGTGGCGGGCCTGGTCGGCGCATACCTGATCGGCAAGCGCGTGGGCTTTGGCAAAGAAGCATTCAAGCCGCATAACCTGCCGATGGTGTTTACCGGTACGGCAATTCTCTATTTTGGCTGGTTCGGCTTCAACGCCGGTTCAGCAAGTGCGGCTAACGAAATCGCGGCGCTGGCCTTTGTGAACACCGTGGTGGCTACCGCGGGCGCAATCCTCTCCTGGGTGTTTGGTGAGTGGGCGGTGCGCGGTAAACCTTCCCTGCTGGGTGCCTGTTCAGGTGCGATTGCCGGTCTGGTTGGTATTACCCCGGCCTGTGGGTATGTGGGCGTTGGCGGCGCGCTGCTGATCGGCATCGTGGCGGGTCTGGCCGGTCTGTGGGGCGTCACGGCCCTGAAGCGCGTACTGCGCGTGGACGATCCTTGCGACGTGTTTGGTGTGCACGGCGTCTGCGGCATTATCGGCTGTATCATGACGGGTATCTTCGCCTCAACCTCGCTCGGTGGCGTGGGCTACGCGGAAGGCGTGACCATGATGCATCAGGTGCTGGTTCAGCTGGAAAGTATTGCCATCACCGTGGTGTGGTCTGGCGTAGTGGCCTTTATCGGCTACAAGCTGGCGGACATGACCGTGGGTCTGCGCGTACCGGAAGAGCAGGAGCGCGAAGGGCTGGACGTCAACAGCCACGGCGAGAACGCCTATAACGCGTAACCAGAGTCCATTGCCTGGTGGCGCTGCGCTTACCGGGCCTGTGATTGTACTTTTGTAGGCCGGGTCAGGCGAAGCTGCCACCCGGCTTTTTTACGTCAACCGCGATTACGCATTACTCCTTCCTGCACCGTCGAGGCTACCAGGACGCCATCCTGGGTATAGAACTCGCCGCGCACAAACCCGCGTGCGCTGGATGCCGACGTACTCTCCACGCTGTAAAGCAGCCAGTCGTTCATGTCGAACGGACGATGGAACCACATGGAGTGGTCAATGGTTGCTACCTGCATCCCTTTTTCCAGGAAGCCAACACCGTGCGGCTGCAACGCGACTGGCAGGAAATTAAAATCAGAGGCATAGCCCAGCAGATACTGATGCACGCGGAAATCTTCCGGCACGCTGCCGTTGGCGCGGATCCACACCTGGCGTTTTGGCTCGGCGACGTGGCCCTTCATCGGGTTATGGAATTCGACGGGGCGGATCTCGAGCGGCTTATCGCAGAGAAACTTCTCTTTCGCCTGAGGCGGCAGCAGATGCGCCAGCGAGCGGGCGATGTCCGTCTCAGATTTCAAATCATCCGGTGCAGGCGCTGGCGGCATGGTCTTCTGATGCTCGTAGCCCGGTTCGGGTGCCTGGAACGAGGCGGTCATGTAGAAGATCGGCTTGCCGTGCTGGATCGCCGCCACGCGGCGGGCGCTAAAACTGTTGCCATCACGCAGGACTTCAACATCATAAACAATGGGTTTTGCGCTATCGCCCGGGCGAAGGAAGTAGCTGTGAAAGGAGTGCACCAGACGGTCCGTCGGGACGGTCTCCTTTGCGGCGTACAGCGCCTGGCCAACCACTTGCCCCCCGAAGACCTGGCGTAAACCTAAATCTTCGCTCTGTCCGCGATAGAGCCCTTCCTCAATTTTTTCCAGGTTCAGTAACGTCAGCAAGTTGTTCAGTGCTTGACTCATAATTGTCCTCAATATAACGCCGTGGCGAAAGATACGCTGAGTATAACGCAGAAATCTAAGTGGTCCGATGGGTAGATTAGTCTGAATATCTGGTCAAAATTAGGCATTAATCAGTGATTTGTGCCACACTTGAAAACGTTATGTGAATGTAAACGACATCGGATGGGATCGATCCCGCTGGTGCATTGATGATAAGGAGACTTCAATGAAACTCGTGCCTATGATAAGTGGTCTTGCGATGGCGGTTGCGCTGTCAGCCTGTGCCGATAAGAGCGCCGATGTAGCCGTTCCAACCGCTACCCCGGGTGGAGTAAGTACACTTTCGCAGCAAACCATTAAGCAGCCGAATGTTTCTGGTACGGTATGGATCCGTCAGAAAGTGGCTTTACCGCCTGACGCAGTCCTGACGGTTACGCTTTCCGACGCGTCTATGGCCGATGCCCCGTCTAAGGTGCTGGCACAGCGTGCGGTACGTACCGAGGGTAAACAGGCGCCGTTCAGCTTCGTGCTGCCGTTTAACCCGTCAGAGGTTCAGCCTAACGCGCGTATCCTGCTGAGTGCCGCGGTGACGATCAACGATAAGTTGGTCTTTATCACCGATACGGTTCAGGAAGTGATCAACAAAGGCGGCACCAAAGCCGACCTGACGCTGGTGCCTGTCCAGCAGACCGCCGTGCCGGTCGCGCCGCAGGCAAATCAGCCCGCGATGCCAACAAACCCTCCGACCCAGCTTTAATCGGCCTTTCGCCCTCTCTTTCGGGAGAGGGCGCTAATAGCGCCACCGATACTTCTGTATATCAATCTGCCCCTTTCCTGACACCTGGACCCCTTCTGCGAGCAGCGCCTGACGCTGACGCTGTAAATCCGGCCCTGTGAGCGAGATGGCGCCGTGGCGGTTCACCACCCGATGCCACGGAAGCGTGCTGCCTTCCGGCAGACGTTTAAGCACGCCGCCCACCTGTCGCGCCGCACGCGGTGATCCCGCCAGCCTGGCGACATCGCCATAGGTGGTGACAAACCCCTCCGGGATGGAGGCCACAATCTGCCACACGCGCTGCGGGAAAGAGTCGTGTTCGTCCATTACTGCTCCTGTCGGAATTGCGATTCTGGCGTTCAGAGGCCTGAAAAGAAGATAATACCTGATATTAAAGGGAAGTTTGCGCAATAAACCACCATCCAGTTGCGGGCGGCTTGCAATTAGGGTGCTGCATGGGGATAATGCGCCAGCGCGTTGGTTATCAACGCTCTCAATGGGGGCTCTGTTGGTTCTCCCGCAACGCTACTCTGTTCACCAGGTCAGGTCCGGAAGGAAGCAGCCAGGGCAGACGACGTGTGTGCCGGGATGTAGCTGGCAGGGCCCCCACCCATTTCTGCTCTCCAGACATTCTCACTCTTTCCTCCCTGTCGCCTTGACCCTGGAAACGGAATTAATCCACACAATTATTAGGATTATATTCCGCCGTGTAATATTTCTTTCATTCTCCTGAAATAATATTGTCATAAACCTGTAATAATAGACTGGCATTTTATTATTGGGCGTCTTTTTTCTGTCATAAGCAAAAAATATATATCTGGATAAGACTTACAACTTCGTGTATTAAATAAATAACTTATTGCGAAGGGATGTAACCATTATGGCTACTGCGGTATTAAACGTTAAAATTGATGAAGCGCTAAAAGAAAGACTTCGCCACTATGCCGAAGTGAATAATGAGAACCTGAGCGTGACCACAGAGAAACTGCTACTGCTGGCATTCGAAGCGGTAGAAGAGGCGGGAGTATCGGAAGAGGATATTGATAATCAGCATACGGAAGAAGAGAGCGTTTCTCCTTTTACTCCTAAAGAAATCAAAGCTCTACGAAAACTTCTGAAGAAGAGAAAATGAAACAACAACCCTCGACTGCCAGTGACTACAAAGAGGCCTGCGATCTGTTGCGTTCAGGCTATGTAAAACATGTTCGTCTTGGCTGGAATGTGGAAAGTGATGAGTTCTTTCGTATTGCGTCTGACTGGTGCGACACCGGCGCAAAAATAAAGAAAGAAGGTGAAAGTTTCGTTATTTCACTGAAGGGTTTCCCTATTCCTCCTCAGCACTAAATCCTGACCTGTGAAAACTGCTGACTGTTGCATGACAGTCAGCAGTTTTTATTATCCGCTTCGCTTAACCAATTATACCGGGCTTTGCTTCACGGGCGGCGTGGTGCCGTTTAGCGCCAGCCATAGCGGCTTAATTCTCAGCAGCGCCTGCTCAAGCTCCGCCGAATCGAGTGAAAAGGGCATACGGAGATAGCGGTCGAAGGCCCCTGAAAGCCCGAATCGCGTACCTGTTCCCAGATTAATTCCCAGCGCCTCCGCCCGGGCGGCAAGCTGTGTTGCCAGCATGCCGGGCAACTCAACCCAGTAGGAAAGCCCGCCCTCCGCTTCATTGAAGGTCCACTGCGGAAAATGCTCACGCAACAGCTCGCCGCAGCGGTCGCGGCGTTTCGCCAGCATGGCCCGGCGTGCGGGCAGAAAAGTCTCGCTGTTTTCGATAAGCCACTCCGTGGCCAGCTGTTCCAGCAGGGGAGAGCCCAAATCCAGCGTGTCGCGGGTCTGAACGAGGGTGGCAATCGTTCGCGACGACGCGCGGATCCACCCGAGCCGCAATCCTCCCCAGAAACTTTTTCCTGCCGAACCGAGCGTAATGACCGTGGCCTCGGGGTTGAACGCGGCCAGCGGCGGTGGCGGCGGGGCATCGAACCACAGATCGACCATGGTTTCGTCCACCACCAGCGGAGTGCGGGTTTTGGCGGCAATATCGGCTATCGCCTGGCGCGTTACGTTATCCATGCAGCGTCCGGTCGGATTATGGAAGTCCGGCATCAGGTACGCCAGACGCGGCGCGGTTTGCGCAAGCGTGGCGGCAAAACCGTCGGTGTCCCAGCCGGTTTCAGGCAGCGAGACGCCGACCGGCCTGCACAGCGCGCCCTGAATGGCGGCTATCGCCAGCGGGTACGTCGGATGATCCACCACCACGCGGTCGCCGGGGCCGGTCATCATGCGCAATACCAGGGCAAAACCGCTGACCGCACCGTTGACCACCATCACCTCATCCGCACGGGTGGGTAGCCCCCGCGCGGTGTAACGTGCCGCGATAGCTTCGCGCAGGGCAGGTAACCCCAGCTGATCATATCCGGTTAGGGTCAGGTGCTGGGCGATGGCCGTCAGCGCATGGGTGTAGGCCTGGTGAAGTTCAGGCCCGGCGCTGAGGGCGGCCGTTGACAGATCGAGCGCGACGCTTGCGGTGGAAAGCGTCGGGACGGCGCGGGTGTCCGGCAGGATCGCGCGCGAGCCGCTGCCGTGGCGGCTTTCCAGGTAGCCTTCTTCCCGCAGATGCGCCAGCGCGCTGCTGATGGTAGTCCGGCTGACGTTAAGCGAGGTCGCCAGTTCTCGCTCCCCCGGCAGGCGCGTATTGAGCGCCAGCCTGCCGTCAAGAATGAGCAGACGTAACGCATCAGCCAGCTGTCGCCAGAGCGGGGTGCGTGAGGAGGGTTGCTGCCAGTGGCCTAACAGGCGCACTAAAGACTGGCTGCCGAAGCGGCGTGATGACATATGCAGTCCACTATTTGAAAACTGGACATTAATCATAGTGCCATTTTCCGCCATGATGAACGCCTGATTCATTGTAGAGAGCAAATAATGGTACGTCGTCTGGTTCAACTTTATATCGGGCTGGGGCTGTATGGCCTGTCGACCGCGATGTTTATCCGTTCGGATCTGGGTGTCGATCCGTGGGATGTGTTTCACCTCGGGGTCGCGCTTCAGCTGGGAATGACCATCGGTACGGTGATTATCCTGACCGGGGCGGCGGTCTTGCTGCTGTGGATCCCGCTTCGCCAGCTTCCCGGGCTTGGGACGATCAGCAACGTGATCTGTATTGGCCTGGCGGCGGATGCTTCAATGGCGCTGATCCCGGAACTGACCTCGCTGCCGATCCGTATCGCCCTGCTGGTGTCTGGCATCGTGGTGAATGCCCTTGCAACCGGAATGTATATCGGCGCGGGCTTTGGCGCAGGCCCGCGCGACGGGCTGATGACCGGTATGCATGCGCGGTTTGGCTGGTCAATCCGGGTGGTGCGCACGGTGATTGAAGTCTCGGTGCTGGTGATTGGCATCGCGCTGGGCGGAACCTTTGGCGTCGGCACGGTGCTGTATGCATTGTCCATTGGCCCGCTCATTCAGCTCTGTATGCCGTGGTTTCTCCAGAAGCCGCGAGTGGGTAAGCCCGCGCGGGTGATGTAATAATGCGAAGCGCTCACAGGTATTCATAAGGCCGATGTGCCAGAATAGCGCATCTATTTTAACGATGTCAGAGTGCATGAAAGCGATCACCCTTTATGACGTAGCCCGCCTTGCGGGGGTTTCTTATCAGACGGTGTCCCGCGTCATTAACGAGGCAGAGCATGTCTCTGCCCGGACGCGGGAAAAGGTCCTGCGGGCCATGGCGGAGCTGCATTATGTCCCGAACCGCGGCGCGCAGCAGCTGGCCGGAAAGCGCACCCGCACGCTGGGGCTGATAACCACCGACCTTGCCCTCCACGCCCCGTCACAAATTGCCTCGGCGGTAAAATCCCGCGCGGGCGAGCAGGGGGCGAGCGTACTGATTTCGATGGTTGAACGCCCTGAGCAGTGTCAGGCCGCCCTGCAGGAGTTGCTGGCGCAGCGCGTGGATGCGCTGCTGGTCAACGTTCCGCTCGACGATCCGTACGCGGAACGGTTGCAGTCGATGGCCTCGCCCGTGCCGATACTGTTTCTTGATGTGGCCCCTTCCGCAGAGGTTAACAGTCTGGTCTTTGATGCCGTGCAGGGGGCGCGACTCGGGGCTGAGCATCTTCTCGCCCTCGGACACCGGCGGATTGCGCTGCTCAGCGGGCCCAACGATGCTGTCTCGGCGAAGGCGCGTCTCGCGGGCTGGCGCGACGTGCTGGCGCAGGCGGGTCTTCAGCCTGCTGGCGAAGCCTGCGGCGACTGGAGTGCCGCCTCGGGATACGAAAAAGGCCATCAGCTGTTATCGGGCGCGGAATTGCCCGAGGCCATCCTTGTGGCAAACGATCAGATGGCGCTGGGCGTGATACGCGCCTGTGCAGAAAAGGGGGTTGCCGTCCCCGGACAGATCGCGATCGTGGGGTTTGATGACACGGCCGACAGCGCCTGGTTCACGCCCCCGCTGACCACCATACGCCAGGCCTTCCGCGAGGCGGGCGAGCAAAGCGTGGAGTGGCTGCTGGCCCCGACGCAGGGCGAAACGCGCTGGCAGAAGCAGCTTCCCGTCACCCTGATTACCCGACAGTCCAGCGCCCCGCGCGCGCCTTTGCAGGCTGAACGTGAAGATCTGGCCCGGCAGCTAAGAAGCCTGGCCGTGCTGGCCGAGAAAATCGCGCGCGGGTAGATCTTTTGTGATCTGGCCCGCTTCCTTGCCGTCTGGCGCTTTACCCCCGCATGTTGCCAGGGCATGTTGACTAAAATTGTGAGCGCTTCGCAACGAGGTTATTATGTCCAATATACAGCCGCTGACCCTCAGCGCACTTCTGGCGCGTCGGGACTGGGAAAATCCCGGCGTTACGCAGTGGAATCGTCTGGCGGCCCATGCGCCGCTTCATAGCTGGCGCGACGAGCGGTGCGCCAGAGAGGACGAACATTCGCCGGGCAGGCGGTCACTGAACGGCGAATGGCGGTTTGCACTGTTCCCGGCCCCTGAGCAGGTTCCCGAGGCGTGGGTGACGGACGAACTGCCTGATGCCGTCGCGATGCCCGTGCCGTCTAACTGGCAGATGCAAGGGTTCGATACGCCCATCTACACCAACGTCACTTACCCTATCGCCGTCAATCCGCCGTTCGTTCCGGCTGAAAACCCCACGGGTTGTTACTCGCTCACATTTACTCCGGATGACGCCTGGCTGGAAAGCGGTCAAACCCGCATCATCTTTGATGGCGTGAATTCGGCGTTTCATCTGTGGTGCAACGGGGAGTGGATCGGCTATTCACAGGACAGCCGCCTGCCGGCCGAGTTTGATCTCTCCACCGCGCTGCGTCCCGGGGAAAACCGCCTGGCGGTGATGGTGTTACGCTGGTGCGACGGGAGCTATCTCGAAGACCAGGATATGTGGCGCATGAGCGGTATCTTCCGCGACGTGACGCTGCTGCACAAGCCCGGGACGCAGATTGCCGATTATACCGTGGCGACCGATCTGAACGCCGAGTGTGACCGCGCGGTGCTAAAGGTTGACGTCGCCTTGGCCGGTGCCCGCTATGCGGATTGCAGCGTGGCGTTAACGCTGTGGCGCAACGGCGAACCGTGCGCCAGCGCCTGCCAGCGTCCTGGCTCCGCTATCGTGGATGAACGTGGCCGCTGGGATGAGCGGCTGACGGTGTCGATGCCTGTCGATGCTCCCGCCCTCTGGAGCGCGGAAACCCCCGAGCTGTATCGTCTGACGCTTGCGCTCCAGGATAGTGAGGGCAAGGTGGTGGAGGTGGAGGCCTGCGATGTCGGCTTTCGTCGGGTTGAAATCAGCAATGGTCTGCTGAAGCTAAACGGCAAACCGCTGTTGATCCGCGGCGTGAACCGCCATGAACACCACCCTGAGCGAGGGCAGGTGATGGATGAAGCCACAATGCGCCGCGATATTGAATTGATGAAGCAGCACAATTTTAATGCCGTACGCTGCTCGCACTATCCGAACCATCCGCTGTGGTACTCCCTGTGCGATCGCTATGGGCTGTACGTGGTCGACGAGGCCAATATCGAAACGCACGGCATGGTGCCGATGAGCCGCCTCGCTGACGATCCGCGCTGGCTTCCCGCCATGAGCGAGCGCGTGACCCGCATGGTGCAGCGCGATCGCAACCACCCGTCGATCATCATCTGGTCATTGGGCAATGAGTCCGGGCATGGGGCCAACCACGATGCGCTGTATCGCTGGATCAAAACCACCGATCCGACGCGTCCGGTGCAGTATGAAGGCGGCGGGGCAAACACGGCGGCGACGGATATTGTGTGCCCGATGTACGCCCGCGTTGATTGCGATCAGCCGTTCCCGGCGGTTCCTAAGTGGTCGATCAAGAAATGGATCGGTATGCCGGATGAAACGCGTCCGCTGATCCTCTGCGAATACGCCCATGCGATGGGCAACAGCTTCGGTGGCTTCGCCAAATACTGGCAGGCGTTTCGCGACCATCCGCGCCTACAGGGCGGGTTTGTCTGGGACTGGGTTGACCAGGCGCTGACCAAAAAAGACGAAAACGGTAACAAGTTCTGGGCCTACGGCGGCGATTTCGGCGATAAGCCAAACGACCGGCAGTTTTGCCTGAACGGGCTGGTTTTTCCGGATCGTACTCCGCATCCGGCGCTGTATGAGGCCCAGCGCGCCCAGCAATTCTTCACGTTCAGGCTGGCGAGCACCTCCCCGCTGGTGGTTGAAGTGCAAAGCGATTATCTGTTCCGCAACACCGATAATGAGCGACTGAATTGGTCCATTGCGCGTGACGGCGAGGTGCTGGCCTCCGGCGAGATAGCGCTGTGCATTGCGCCGCAGCGCACGCAGCGTCTGGCGATCGACCAGCCTGCGCTAGCCGCGTCGCCGGGCGAGGTCTGGCTTAACGTTGAGGTCGTCCAGCCGCGGGCGACGCCATGGTCACGGGAAAACCATCGCTGCGCCTGGGATCAGTGGCCGCTTGCGGCTCCGCTGTACATCCCGCCGTCAAAACCCAAAGGCAGTGCGCCGGTTCTGGTGACGCGCGATGATCGACTTGAAATTACGCACCGGCATCAGCAGTGGCTGTTTGATCGCGTCTCAGGACACCTTTCCGGGTGGCGGAACCGTGGCGCGGAAACGCTGCTTACGCCGCTGACGGATAACTTTACGCGTGCCCCGCTGGATAACGATATCGGCGTCAGCGAAGCCACGCGCATCGATCCCAATGCCTGGGTCGAGCGCTGGAAGGCGGCGGGAATGTACGATGTTACCCCGCGCCTGCTGCACTGCGAGGCGGAACAACGGGCTGGCGAGGCGGTCGTGACCACGCGTCATGTCTGGGAGCATCGCGGCAAGGCGTTATTCCTGAGTCACAAGATCTGGCGGATTGATGATGAAGGCAT
Organism: Enterobacter sp. V87_3; assembly: GCF_029967835.1. Classification (NCBI taxonomy): domain Bacteria; kingdom Pseudomonadati; phylum Pseudomonadota; class Gammaproteobacteria; order Enterobacterales; family Enterobacteriaceae; genus Enterobacter; species Enterobacter sp. V87_3. Next base: position 179,302 of record NZ_JASCAM010000013.1, read on the forward strand.
CCTGCACGGGGAGGTCCAGGTGCAGGTTGCGGCGGATATCCCCGAGCCAGCGCGGATTGGCCTGAGCGTTCAGCTTGCGCAGACGCCTGAAACCGTACAGTGGCTGGGGTCAGGACCGCTGGAAAACTACCCGGACCGTAAGCTGGCGGCACAGCAGGGGCGCTGGACGTTACCGCTGCACGCCATGCAGACGCCGTACATCTTCCCGACGGAAAACGGCCTGCGCTGCGACACGCGCGAACTGGATTTCGGTGCGCATGCGCTGCGGGGGCGTTTCCACTTCTCCGTCAGCCGTCATAGCCAGAAGCAGCTTCGTGAGACAACGCACCAGCATTTTCTGCGCGATGAGCCGGGCTGCTGGCTGAGCCTGGATGCTTTCCATATGGGCGTGGGGGGCGATGATTCGTGGAGCCCGAGCGTGTCACCGGAATTTATCCTGCAACACCGTCAGTTGCGCTATAGCTTTAGCTGGCAACAACGCGACCGTTAATCTGCACGACGCGGCCACCCAGCGTGGCCGCACTTACTCAGGCTGATGCGGGTCGAGATTGCGTTCGGCCCACAGAATAAACTCCATCTTTGGCAGCGCCTTGCTGTAGTACCAGCCTTGTCCATACTGCACGCCGTGACGATGCAGCCACGCAAGCTGGCCTTCAGTCTCAATCCCTTCCGCAACCATCGCCAGCTTCAGCGATTTTGCCATTTCGATGATGTGCGGCGTGACGTTTTTGTACTCCAGCGCATCGACAAAGGATTTGTCGATCTTGAGCGTATCGACGTCCAGATCCTGCAAATAACTCAGGCTGGAGTAGCCGGTACCAAAATCATCGATATAGATAGCATGCCCTGAACGGCGGAATGCGGCGATGGCCGGGGCGCTGACGGTGGGATCGGCAAAGCCGCGTTCGGTCAGCTCCAGGGCTATCTGCCGGGGATGAACCTCCCATTTGTTCAGCAGGCTGTGCAGCAGCGGGGGGATCTTGCCTGAGGTCAAATCCGCAGGCGCAAGGTTAATCGAAATGTGCTGGTCAGGATGCAGATGAAGCCAGTGCCCCATATCCTCGAACACCTTTTCGATAACCAGTTGGGTCAGCTGTGAAATAAGGCCCGTCTGCTCGGCCAGCGGCACAAAGATATCCGGTGACAGGCTGCTGCCGTCAGGCTGGGGCCAGCGGCTCAGCGCTTCGGCACCGACGACTTTACCGCTGTCCAGGTCCACAATAGGCTGGTAGTGAACCACAAAATCGCGGCTGTTAAGGGCATCCTGCAGACGGTTCTTCGGAGACTGAAGGCGGCGCAGGATCCGCAGGACAAACAGCGCCGCGAGCAGGCTGACCAGTATCCCGAAGGGAAGCCAGACAAAAAGCTGCCGGTGCCAGGACGCTTCCAGCGGTTTTAACGCCGCCCACGTCACCACCGTAAAGCCCAGGTCGGGAACCGCTTTCGCAACGTACATCGAACCGTTGAACTGCAAACGTGCAGGCGTCAGCGTTTCCAGCTGATGGCGAATCTGCGGCTCGAGCGTGTCACTGCTGGCAAAGACAATGTGATTATCGTGACCAATCAGAGCCGCATCCATACGCACGGCGCCAAAGGGGATCACATCGACCAGCGATTCAGGATCGATCATCACCAGATAATTTCCCTTTCCCATCACCGCCATGTAGTGATTAAAGCCCAGATCGTTTTGCGTGGTCAGCCAGGCGTCATAGCCATCATGCGTGGTGCGTATTGGCGGTGGAAAGGGGGCGGCGGCGCTGGTCTGTTCCAGAGAGGAGCAGCGTGGCTTCAGATTCTCAGCGTAAATCACTTCCTGGATATAACGTAAGGAGAAGGCAACCCGCCGCATTTCACGCAGATGCAGACGGCTGCACGGGGGATAGGGCAGGGCCTGAAGCTGTGAAAGCGCGTCTTTCGCCTGCTCAACCACTTTATCCGTGCGCAGCAGCACGCGCGATGCATAACCGTCGAGCGCGTCCACAAATTTCTCTTCCGCCTGACGGTGTGCCAGCCAGATGCTGAGGCAAATGGGGACCAGCACCGAAAAAATCAGTATACCTGTTACCAGACTGACCAGATGTCGGGTTCTCATGCGGTTGTATCCTTCCTCATATGTCCGCCCCGGGGCGCTGAGTAAGCCCTTCAGAAGAGAAAGACGTTATCGTCAAATAATACCGTATAGCGCGTCAAAGCGATTGATTTTAGCTCAGAAAAGGGGATGCAGGACAGATCGCTGTCAACGCGATGCGTGATTGAGGGTTGTTTTTACGCCAGCGCTCGGATATCATTTTGTTATGTTATAACAATACATGAAGAGTCCACGATGAAACCAAATATCCATCCTGCCTATCGCACCGTTGTGTTTCATGACACCAGTGCCAACGAATACTTTAAGGTCGGTTCGACCATCAAAACGGACCGCGAAATTGAACTCGACGATGAAACCTATCCGTATATCACCATCGAGGTCTCTTCAAAATCGCATCCGTTCTATACCGGTAAGCAAAAAACGTTCTCGACGGACGGCAGCGCAGCACGCTTCCGCAAGCGTTTTGGCGGCTTTCTTAATGCGAAGCGAGGTTAACCATGCAGGTACTTAACTCGCTGCGCAGCGCCAAACAGCGCCATCCCGACTGCCAGATCGTCAAACGCAAGGGACGTCTGTACGTCATTTGCAAATCTAACCCGCGCTTTAAAGCGGTACAGGGACGCAAAAAAAGGCGTTAGAGGCGCGCATCTCGCCACTTCTCCAGGGATCTTACCTGCTTGCCATCGGCGCTGAAATTGTCGGTGGCAAGCCATTTCTCAAAGGCGACCGCCAGCCCGGGCCACTCTTTATCAATGATTGAAAACCAGTCCGTATCCCGGTTATGACCTTTCGTGACCAGCGCCTGACGAAAGCGTCCTTCATACTGAAAGCCCAGACGCAGCGCCGCTTTGCGGGATGGCTCGTTAAGGCTGTTGCACTTCCATTCGTAGCGTCGATAGCCCAGCGTATCAAAGACATAACGCATCAGCAGAGCGTGCGCTTCGGTGGACATTACCGTGCGGCTGAGCAGCGGTGAAAAATGCACATGACCCACTTCGACAACCCCGTTGGCGGGATCGATACGCATCAGCGCCAGCGTGCCGACCGGAGACTGCGTCTGATTATCAATCACCGTGAAATGCATGGGATCAGAGAGTTCACAGACGCTTTCGACCCAACCGGCAAACGCGTCGGCGGTGGCATCGGGTTCGCGCAGCAGCCACGTCCAGCTGCGCGTGTCTTCCGCCAGCTGATAGGCGGAAAACAGCGCCTGTGCGTGCCCGACGCATAAAGGTTCAAGTCGACAATAGCGGCCCGTCAGTACCACTCGCTCAGGATGGGGGCGTGGCTGCCAGTCTTCCAGTGCATCGCCCATCGGTTGTCCAAACGCATTGATTGTATTCATTGTTTTCCCCGTCATCGTCAGTAGACCCTCAGAGTAGATAAGTTCTGGTTCCTTAAAAAGCACCACTGAGTTATGTTTTGGTGGTACCACGGGAGAGAAAAATGAATATACCTGGCGATGAATTTCATGCCCTGTTAAGGGATGCGCTCGACGCGCGTGAAGACGAGACGCTGCAGCGCACCCTGTATCTGACGCTGCGGGAGGCGATTTTGGGCGGCAGGCTCCGCGCCGATAGCCGCCTGCCAGGCTCACGCACCGTTGCGCAGCAGCTTAACCTCTCGCGCAACACTGTCAATGCGGCCCTGGAGCAGCTCACGCTCGAAGGGTATTTGCTGCGTAACCGTCAGGGAACGCGCGTGGCGCAGCTGGCTCCGCGCGCTATCGCCAGGGATTTACCCGAGCCTGCGGTCACGCTTGCAAAACGTGTGACCCTGCTGCCGACACCCACGCCCCGCGACACGCCAGTTATGGCATTGACCCCCGGCACGCCTGCTATCAATTATTTCCCGCTGCCTTTGTGGCGACGCCTGTACGATCGCGTTTTGCGGGAGGAGGGCAGCGCCCTGCTGGGCTATGGCGACCCGGCGGGTGAACCGGCGTTGCGCGAGGCCATCGCCCGTCACCTGGCCCTTTCCCGGGGGATTAACTGCGAGGCCAGCCAGATAGTCATCACCGAGGGGGCGCTGGAGGGCGTTAACCTCTGCACTCAACTGCTCAGCGAGCCAGGCGACGTCGCCTGGGTGGAGAACCCCGGCTATGCCGGAGCAAAAAGCGCGTTTGCCAAATCCGGCGTAAGGATGGTGGGTATGCCGGTGGACGACGCGGGAATGCGCTGGGAAGCACAGCCCGCGCCTGCCCCGTCGCTGATTTTTACCTCGCCTTCCCATCAGTTTCCCTATGGGAGCGTACTCAGCGCGCGCCGACGCCTGGCGCTGCTTGAGCTGGCGCAGCACCACAAGGCGTGGATCATCGAGGATGACTACGATAGCGAGTTTCGTTACGCCGGTGAGCCGGTTCCGGCGATGCTCGGGATGATAAAAAACGCGCCGGTGGTTTATCTCGGGACGTTCAGTAAAACGCTTTTTCCGTCGCTGCGGATTGGTTTTATGGTTCTCCCGCCTGCGCTGGCAAAGGCCACGGGACATGCTATCGGCTCGCTGCTGCGCGGCGGTCATCGCGCCGAGCAGCGCACGCTGGCGCTGTTTATTGAGGAGGGGCATTATGCGCGGCATCTTGCGGCGATGCGCAGACTCTACCGTAAACGCTACCGACAGCTTCGCGAGACGCTAAGCGCGGAACTGCACGCTGAACATCGCGTACTGGCGGGAGAGGGGGGCATGCATCTTACCGTGGCGATTGAGGGCATCGACGACAGCGAAATAGCACAGCAGGCGAGAGCCTTCCAGCTGGCACCGGCGGCTCTGAGCGGATATTACCTTGAGACGAAGCAGGGGCAAACCGGCCTGGTGCTGGGGTACGGTAATACCTCTGCCTCGCAGTTCACACCCGCTGTCAGGCGTTTACAGCAGCTGATTGTGCAGCAGCGGGGCGGGAAAGGGTGAAGACGTCATAGAAAGAGAGTTGCCCCTTGGTCGAGACCATTTTTTGCAGCTGCTCTTTTTGCCTGATATCGACCGACGGCGAATGAAGAATGTTGTCGATCAGCTCCGACGGCACATAGCGCGTGTTATACCATTCGCCGTTATAACAGACCCGGAAATCAAGCACGTCGATATCTTCATAGCGATAGCGCGGATTAACGTCAAAAAAGAAGAACGCGTTAAACACCACAAAGAGCACCACCAGAAGCCAGACCGAGTCAGCAAGCGTTGCGGAGGTCATCATGACAACCAGCGTGGCCAGCCAGGCGGCGTACATGGCAACAAACAGTCCCGGATGTTTGCGGATAAAGCTGATGCTAAAGCGCGGGCGATTGTCGCGCTTTTCACGGGTGTTGAGATCGTCGATGGTGGCGGTGAGCAGGCGCTGTATCTCTGTCATTTTTTGCCTTCATGAATCGTGAAAATACAGGGGATCTGCTCATTTTAGGGGAGCGGCCGGGGGGAGGAAAGTAACAGTTATGGGGTGAAAAGCCATAACAGTTACGTCTGGCAGGCTTACAGCATCTTAATGATCTTCGCCGGGTTACCGCCCACCACGGCATTCGCCGGAACGTCTTTGACCACGACTGCGCCGGAGGCGATCACCGCGTTATCGCCGATCGTCACGCCAGGGTTGATTACCGCGCGTCCGCCAATCCAGACGTTGTTGCCGATGGTCACCGGTTTGCCATATTCAGCCCCGCTATTGCGCTCTGTCGGATCCAGCGGGTGGGTGGCCGTATAGATATGCACGCCCGGTGCAAGCATACAGTTATCGCCAATATGGACAGGGCAGACGTCTAACATCACGCAGTCAAAGTTGGCGTAAAAATCGTTGCCCAGAAAAATGTTGTAGCCATAGTCACACCGAAAGCTCGGCTCTATATATGCGCCTTCGCTTTGCCCCAGCAGTTCCTTCAGCAAGGCCGTGCGTTCTGCTTTCTCATCAGGTGCGGTGTGGTTATAACGATGCAGCAGATGACGCGCGCGCAACCGATCGGCCCGTAGCGTTTCATCGCCAGGGCGATACAGCTCGCCCGCAATCATCTTTCGTTTTTCTTCACTCATGGGAACCTCTCAGCATTTGTTGATGACCTAAAGGTAAAAGGAATTCAACATAAAGGGAACGTTCCCAAAAGGCAGGTGTGACGATAGTCACAACATTGTTGTGAGTGATTCTTCACTCGGGGACCTGTGTGTCACACAGGGGGGCGTAACGCGAAAGGGAATCCCACTAACATTGACGTAGACACTCTACAGCCAGGTACAAAAATTAACGGACAAATTTCCATACGGAAGACGGTATTTTGTCATAAAGCTTATTCATGGTTAACTCGGCCAGGCGATGATCCGCTGCTGAGTAAAATACAGCCAGTTCGTTATCAGAAAGCTCATATTTATTTTTTTCGATAACACGTTCAAGCGTGTCCAGTGACTGACAACGTCGCAAGCGCATCAAATAATCGATCTTGGTTAATGGTTTTTCAGACATAAATTCACCTTAGTCATTGTAATAATTTTAACAGGAAAGGCTAACAGGATTAGCTCGACTTGCATTGATGAAACAACGGAATAGCCGATTTCCTGATTTACGCCATTTCTGCAAATCCTGTGCGTTAATGCCGTAACTGCTGAACAACATAAAGGTGTCATCCAGATATTCATCAATTTGCTCAATCAGCTTATTATCTTCATTGTACTTAATTTTATAATTAAGTGCGAAGGTGGCGATATGCTCTATCAGCTCATTAAGCTGCAAATTGATGGCCGAGGTGGGGTCGTTAACCCACCCATGGTTACTTTCATCAAGATTGGCAAGACAGTCATGGTACAAGGATTCGCAGAGAAATTTCAACTGCGCAATATCATGCCTTTTTGGCGAGTACTCGTCCATAGCGCATCCCCTTTTGAGTGATTTCTTACTCACCGAACAACATTGTCGGGATGGATACAACTCACTTAGCCACGCGGGTGCTGTGTTCCTGATATCTCTAACTATAAGCCACTCTGATCAAGATTTCACCGCGCTATTACGAAAAATTACAATTAAAAGCGGCCTCTGCGATCTTCTACGCAAATGTGCGTTCGGGCCGGCATTTTTTTATCCCGATAACCTTATTTTTTCAGGGCTTCCTTATGTTTCATTGAGTTAGCTTAACGCCATTAGATGTCCAGATTCAGACTTCTCTCTCTGTTGCACAAAAAACCAGGAATGTTCCTAATAATGTATGCGAAGAAATAGAAATAAAAAAATTCTAAATTCGCCTGTTAAATTTTCAGTTAATTATGATATGCCTTTTCACGATGGCGGAAAATATACAGAACCGCAATAAGCGTAATTTATGATTTTAATCAGAAAGAAAAAAGGCCGCAAATGCGGCCTTTTTATCAGGTGAAACCGGTATCAGTGACGTTCTACCGGGTGACTATGCTCAACATCTTCATTCTTGCGGCTGAAGCGGCGGCGTACCACCACGAAGAACACCGGCACGAAGAAGATTGCCAGAACGGTCGCGGTCACCATCCCGCCCATTACGCCCGTACCTACGGCGTTCTGCGCGCCGGAACCGGCACCGGAACTGATAACCAGCGGCAGCACCCCGAGGATGAACGCCAGCGAGGTCATCAGGATGGGACGCAGACGCATACGTACGGCGTCAAGCGTGGCTTCAATCAGGCCTTTACCCTCTTTCTCCATCAGATCCTTGGCGAATTCCACGATAAGTATCGCGTTCTTCGCCGACAGCCCAATGGTTGTTAGCAGGCCCACCTGGAAGTAAACGTCGTTGGTTAACCCGCGGAACGTAGCGGCCAGCAGCGCACCGATAACCCCCAGCGGAACCACCAGCATAACCGAGAACGGAATCGACCAGCTCTCATACAGCGCCGCCAGACAGAGGAAGACCACGATCAGCGAGATGGCGTACAGGGCAGGGGCCTGGTTGCCGGACAGACGTTCCTGATAGGACATGCCGGTCCAGTCATAGCCGATCCCCGCTGGCAGTTTGCTGGCCAGCTGCTCCATCATCGCCATCGCTTCACCGGTACTCTTACCTTCTGCAGCCTGACCGAGGATTTCCATCGATGGCAGGCCGTTATAGCGTTCCAGACGCGGTGAACCGTATTCCCAGTGCGAGGTAGAGAAGGCGGAGAACGGCACCATCTGACCATCGCTACCGCGAACGTACCAGTTGTTGATATCGTTCGGCAGCATACGGTATTTCGCTTCCGACATGACGTACACTTTCTTCACGCGACCGCGGTCGATGAAGTCGTTGACGTAGCTACCGCCCCAGGCTGCACCCAGCGTGGTATTAATGTCGCTGATGGACACACCCAGCGCCTGCGCTTTTTCCTGATCGACGTCGATCTTGTACTGCGGCGTATCTTCCAGGCCGTTAGGACGCACGCCGGTCAGCAGGTCAGGGTGTTTCGCAACTTCCCCAAACAGCTGGTTACGCGCCTGAGTCAGTTTCTCATGGCCTAAACCGCCCTGGTCAATCAGCTGGAAGTCGAAGCCGGTTGCCGTACCCAGCTCAACGATTGCCGGCAGGTTGAACGCGAACACCATCGCATCTTTGATCTGCGAGAAGGTGCCCATCGCGCGGCCGGTAATTGCTTCTACCTTGTTCTCTTTACCCGGACGCTCGGACCAGTCTTTCAGAGAGACGAAGGCGATACCGGTGTTCTGACCACGACCCGCAAAGCCAAAGCCGTTAACCGCAAACACGGATTCAACGTTGTCTTTTTCCTTGGTCAGGAAGTAATCGGTCATCTCATCCAGCACCTTCTGGGTACGCTCTTGCGAGGCACCTGCAGGAAGCTGAGCCATACTCAGGAATACGCCCTGGTCTTCGTCTGGCAGGAACGAGCTTGGCAGACGAACGAACAGGAAGGCCATGCCCACCACGATGATGATATAGAGCAGCAGGTAACGACCGGTGCTGCGCAGGATGCTGCCCACGCTGTCGGTGTAGTGGTTCGTGCTCTTGTCAAACATGCGGTTGAACCAGCCAAAGAAGCCTTTATGCTCGCCGTGGCCACCTTTCTGAATTGGCTTCAGCATGGTGGCACACAGAGCTGGCGTCAGGATCAACGCCACCAGCACCGACAGGGCCATCGCGGAAACGATGGTGATCGAGAACTGGCGGTAAATCGCCCCGGTGGAGCCACCGAAGAAGGCCATCGGGATAAATACCGCAGACAGTACCATCGCGATACCGACCAGCGCGCCCTGGATCTGGCCCATCGACTTACGGGTTGCTTCCTTCGGCGGCAGGCCTTCTTCCGCCATCACACGCTCGACGTTCTCGACCACCACGATGGCGTCATCCACCAACAGGCCGATGGCGAGCACCATCCCGAACATCGTCAGGGTGTTTATCGAGTAGCCAAATATCGCCAGGATCGCGAAGGTCCCGAGCAGTACAACCGGCACGGCGATGGTTGGGATCAGCGTTGCACGGAAGTTCTGCAGGAACAGATACATGACCAGGAACACGAGGATGATCGCTTCAACCAGCGTTTTCACCACTTCGTGAATGGAGATTTGCACGAACGGCGTGGTGTCATACGGGTAAACGATTTTCAGACCTGACGGGAAGAAAGGTTCCATCTTCTTCAGCTCTGCACGGATCGCTGCCGCGGTGTCCAGGGCGTTAGCGCCGGTTGCCAGTTTGATACCCAGACCGGAAGCCGGTTTGCCGTTGAACTTGGCGATAACGTCGTAGTTTTCACCGCCCAGTTCCACTTTCGCCACGTCGCGCAGGCGAACCTGAGAACCGTCCGGATTCACTTTCAGCAGAATTTTGCCGAACTCATCCGCAGAGGTCAGACGCGTTTGTGCAATGATCGAGGCGTTAAGCTGCTGGCCCTTCACCGGCGGCGTACCGCCTAACTGACCGGCTGCAACCTGGGCGTTCTGCGCTTTAATAGCGCTGATCACGTCAACCGGCGTCAGCTGGAAGTTGTTCAGTTTGTTCGGATCCATCCAGATACGCATCGCGTACTGGGAACCGAACAGCTGCACGTCACCCACACCGGACGTACGGCTGATCACGTCCTTCATGTTGGCGCCTACGTAGTCGGAAATATCCTCCTGCGTCATGGTGCCGTTGGTGTTGATAACGCCAACAACCATCAGGAAGCTACTGGACGATTTCTCGACGCTTACACCCTGCTGTTGTACTTCCTGCGGCAGCAGCGGCATCGCCAGCTGCAGTTTGTTCTGCACCTGAACCTGCGCGATATCGGCATCAGTGCCTGACTCGAAGGTCAGGGTGATCTGAACCGTACCGGTTGAGTCACTGTTTGAGGACATGTACATCAGGTTATCGATACCGTTCATGTTCTGTTCGATAACCTGTGTCACGGTGTCCTGCACCGTTTTGGCATCAGCCCCTGGGTAGGTTGCGGAGATCGTCACTGCCGGTGGCGCAATCGTTGGATATTGCGCGACAGGCAGCTTCAGGATCGCAAGTCCCCCGGCTAGCATGATGATAATGGCGATCACCCATGCAAATATGGGGCGATCGATAAAGAAATTAGGCATGTCTTAACGGCTCCTGTTTAAGTTAAGACTTGGTTTGTTCTGACTGGCCACCGGCTGCGGCTTGCTGTTTATCGTCAGATTTGACTTCCTGCGCTTTCACCTGCGCGCCAGGACGTACTTTTTGCAAACCAGTAATAATCACGCGATCACCCGCTTTCAGGCCATCCGTTACAAGCCACTTGTCGCCAATCGCCTGCGTGGCGGTGATATTGCGTGTTTCTACTTTGTCATCAGCACCGACAACCAGTGCGCTCGCATCGCCGCGCGGCGTACGGGTCACACCCTGCTGTGGTACCAGCAGCGCATTAGGATTGGTCCCTTCTTCCAGACGGGCGCGCACGAACATACCTGGCAGCAGATTTTTGTCAGGGTTCGGGAAAATCGCACGTAAGGTGATGGACCCGGTGGTCTGGTCGACGGTCACATCAGAAAATTCCAGTGTGCCTGCCTGCGGGAACTTGATACCGTCATTGGACACCAGCTCCACTTTGGCTTTGCCGTTTTCCTGTTTCAGCGTGCCGTTAGCCAGCTCTTGCTTCAGGCGCAGGAAATCGTTGCTGGACTGCGTGACGTCAACGTAGATCGGATCAAGCTGCTGCACCGTTGCCAGCGCATTGGTTTGACCGTTCTGCACCAGCGCCCCTTCCGTGACGGAAGATTTACCAATGCGACCGCTGATAGGGGAGGTCACTTTGGTATAGGCGAGGTTGATACGTGCCGTCTCAACGGCCGCTTTGGCCGCTACAACGGCCGCGTTCGTCTGCTGCGCATCGGCCAGGGCTGTGTCGTAATCCTGTTGGCTGATGTACTGCGTGCCGAGCAGCTTTTTGTAGCGGTTCAACGTCAGCTGAGAGATCTTGGCTGCTGCTTCTGCTTTCGCCAGATCGCCTTTTGCGCTCTCATAAGACGCCTGATAGGTTGCTGGATCAATCTGATACAGAGACTCACCTGCTTTCACGTCACCGCCTTCGGTGAAGTTACGTTTCAGGATGATGCCGCTTACCTGTGGACGCACTTCCGCAATACGGTAAGCGCTGGTTCGGCCCGGTAATTCGGTGGTCATCTGCAGAGGTTCGGATTTGAGCGTCACGACACCCACTTCTGGCATCTGCTGAGCTCCTTGTTCTGCCTGTTTGTCGTCACATCCTGTAAGCGCTAAGCTGCCTGAGAGCATCAGAACGACCGCCAGAGGCGTTAACCCTCTGTTTTTGTTCATATGTAAACCTCGAGTGTCCGATTTCAAATTGATCAAGGGTCCTGAGTTTAAAAACCCATTGCTGCGTTTATATTATCGTCATGCTATGGTACATACATTCACAAATGTATGTAAATCTGACTCCTGTAAATTCACTGACGTATGGCACGAAAAACCAAACAACAAGCGCTGGAAACCCGACAACACATTCTTGATGTGGCAATGCGTTTGTTTTCACAGCAGGGTGTTTCGTCAACCTCGCTGGCGCAGATTGCTCAGGCCGCGGGCGTCACGCGGGGAGCGATTTACTGGCATTTTAAAGACAAGTCAGATCTGTTCGGTGAAATCTGGGAGCTATCAGAGTCCAGCATTAGCGATCTTGAGACTGAGTATCGGGCAAAATTCCCCGACGATCCACTCTCAGTATTAAGAGAGATATTAGTATATATCCTTGAAGCAACGGTAGTTGAAGAGCGCCGTCGCCTGATGATGGAGATCATTTTTCACAAATGTGAATTTGTTGGCGAAATGGCCGTTGTCCAGCAGGCGCAGCGCAGCCTGTGTCTGGAGAGCTATGACCGCATAGAATACACGTTAAATCAATGCATGCAGGCAAAATTGTTGCCCGCCAATTTACTGACCCGCCGCGCGGCGATCCTGATGCGCAGCTATATTTCCGGGCTGATGGAAAACTGGCTTTTCGCGCCCCAGTCTTTTGACCTGAAAGCGGAAGCGCGCAGCTACGTCGCCATCCTGCTTGAAATGTGCCAGTACTGCCCAACGCTTCGCGACGATTCCGTACCGTTGTCTGCCTGAACCCTTCAGCCGTATTCTGCGCGGGAGTGAGAATGTTCGCGCTATTCTGCGTCTGACGGGCGTGATATCCTTCACGCAGGACTATTTTCGGTCATCCTCAGACATCATATTCATGACTATGCTGCACACCTATCGCTCGCAAAACGCTGTTATTGCTTTACTTTTTTCCATCCTGATTTTTTTCACGGTTGCGCCTTTCGCGCATGCTCGTGCAGACAATTCCAGTGATATTCCGACGCGTGCCGACATTCAGTCGCAGCTGGAAACCCTCAACAAACAAAAAGAGTTATCGCCTCAGGAGAAGCTCGTTCAGGGCGATCTGACGGAGACGCTGGAAACGCTGGACAAAATCGAGCGCGTCAAAGCCGAAACGACCCAGCTGCGTCAGAAAGTGGCGCAGGCACCGGACAACATGCGCAAAGCGATGGATGCCCTGAGTGCGCTGAGCGACGTGGATAACGATGACGAAACCCGCAAAACGCTCGCCTCGCTCTCACTACGTCAGCTTGAATCGCGTGTGGCGCAGCTGCTGGACGACCTGCAAACGGCGCAGTCCGATCTCTCGACCTATAACAGCCAGCTTGTCTCGCTGCAAACCCAGCCTGAGCGCGTGCAAAATGCGATGTATTCCGCCTCGCAACAGCTGCAGGAGATCCGCAACCGTCTGAACGGCACCACCGTGGGCGAAGGGGCGCTGCGTCCCACTCAGCAAACGCTGCTGCTCATCCAGCAGAATTTGCTTAACGCGGAGATTGAACAGCAGCGTAAAAGCCTGGAAGGGAACACGGTGCTGCAGGACACCCTGCAAAAACAGCGAGATTACGTCACGGCCAATATCAACCGCCTTGAACACCAGCTCCAGCTGCTGCAGGAAGCGGTGAACAGCAAGCGCCTGACGCTGACGGAAAAAACGGCGCAGGAGGCGGTATCGCCAGACGAAACGGCCCGCATCCAGGAAAATCCTCTGGTGAAGCAAGAGCTGGAGATTAACCATCAGCTCAGCCAGCGCCTGATTGAGGCAACCGAGAGCGGCAACACGCTGGTGCAGCAAAATATCCGAGTCAAAAACTGGCTCGATCGCGCCCTGCAGGCCGAACGTAACATCAAAGAGCAGATCGCAGTGCTGAAAGGCAGCCTTCTGCTCTCGCGTATTCTCTACCAGCAACAGCAGACGCTGCCCTCCGCCGACGAGCTGGAGGACATGACCAACCGCATCGCCGATTTACGTCTGGAGCAGTTTGACGTGAACCAGCAGCGCGACGCGCTTTTCCAGAGCGATGCGTTCGTCGCCAAAGTGGAAGAAGGGCACTCCGCAGAAGTTAACGGCGAAGTACACGATGCGCTGTTGCAGGTGGTGGATATGCGCCGCGAGCTGCTCGACCAGCTCAACAAACAGCTTGGCAATCAGCTGATGATGGCCATCAACCTGCAAATTAACCAGCAGCAACTGGTGAGCGTTTCGAAAAACCTGCAGGAGATTTTGACCCAGCAGATTTTCTGGGTGAACAGCAACAAACCGATGGACTGGGAGTGGGTTAAATCCTTCCCGGAAAGCCTGAAGACCCAGATCAAGAGCATAAAAATTACCGTCAACTGGGAGAAAGCCTGGCCCGCGGTGATGATTGCTTTCCTGGCGGGGTTGCCGTTGCTGCTGATTGCCGGATTAATTCGCTGGCGTCTGGGCTGGCTGAAAAAATACCAGGCGAAGCTCGCATCCGAAGTGGGGCAACTGCGCAATGACAGCCAGCTGCACACCCCGAAAGCTATCCTGATTGACCTTATCCGCGCGCTGCCGGTCTGCCTGCTGATTCTAGCGGCCGGGCTGATCCTGCTCACCATGCAGCTCAATATCAGCGACCTGCTGTGGGCATTCAGCAAAAAGCTGGCGCTGTTCTGGCTGGTGTTTGGCCTGTGCTGGAAGGTGCTGGAAAAAGACGGCGTGGCGGTGCGTCACTTCAACATGCCGGAGGCGCTTACCAGCCACTGGCGTCGCCAGATTGTGCGCATCAGCCTTGCGCTGCTGCCGCTGCACTTCTGGTCGGTCCTGGCCGAGCTTTCCCCGCTTCATCTGATGGATGATGTGCTGGGGCAGTTGGTCATCATGCTTAACCTGCTGCTGATTGCCGTTCTGATGTGGCCGATGTGCCGCGACAGCTGGCGCGATAAAGAGTCGCACAACCTGCGTCTGGTCACCGTCACGGTGCTGGCGATTATTCCGCTGGCGCTGATGGTGCTGACGGCGACGGGCTACTTCTACACCACGCTGCGCCTGTCGGGCCGCTGGATTGAAACGGTGTATCTGGTGATTCTCTGGAACCTGCTGTTCCAGACCGTGCTGCGTGGCCTGAGCGTGGCGGCGCGGCGTATCGCCTACCGTCGTGCTATCGCCCGTCGCCAGCATCAGGTGAAGGAGGGGGCGGAAGGCGCTGAACCGCAGGAAGAACCGACCATCGCGCTGGAGCAGGTTAACCAGCAGACCATGCGTATTACCATGCTGGTGATGGTAGCGTTGTTTGCAGTGATGTTCTGGGCCATCTGGTCTGATTTGATCACCGTGTTTGCCTATCTCGACAGCATCACGCTCTGGCAGTACAACGCGACCGAGGCCGGCGCCACGGTGATGAAGAGTGTGACCATGGGCAGCCTGCTCTTTGCGCTGGTTTCGCTGGTTATCGCCTGGGCCTTGATTCGTAACCTGCCGGGATTGCTGGAGGTGCTGGTCCTGTCGCGGCTCAACCTGCGTCAGGGGGCATCGTATGCCATCACTACCATCCTCAACTACGTGATCATCATCGTGGGTGCCATGACCGTCTTCGGCTCCCTGGGGGTGGCGTGGGATAAACTGCAGTGGCTGGCAGCGGCGCTCTCGGTCGGTCTGGGCTTTGGTTTGCAGGAGATCTTCGGTAACTTCGTCTCCGGCCTGATTATCCTGTTTGAACGTCCGGTGCGCATTGGCGATACCGTCACCATCGGCACCTTCTCCGGTACCGTCAGTAAGATCCGTATCCGTGCGACCACCATCACCGACTTCGATCGCAAAGAGGTGATTATCCCGAACAAAGCGTTCGTGACCGAGCGACTGATCAACTGGTCACTCTCCGATACCACCACCCGCGTGGTGATCCGCCTCGGCGTGGCCTACGGATCCGATCTGGATAAAGTGAAAGAGGTGCTGCTGAAAGCGGCGGCCGATCATCCGAAAGTGATGCACGATCCTGCGCCGGCGGTATTCTTCACCACTTTCGGGCCGAGCACGCTGGACCACGAGCTGCGTCTGTACGTGCGCGAACTGC
The DNA here is from genome assembly GCF_029967835.1 of Enterobacter sp. V87_3. Lineage (NCBI taxonomy): Bacteria > Pseudomonadati > Pseudomonadota > Gammaproteobacteria > Enterobacterales > Enterobacteriaceae > Enterobacter > Enterobacter sp. V87_3. Next base: position 195,192 of record NZ_JASCAM010000013.1, read on the forward strand.
GCGATCGCAGCTACACCGTGGACGAACTGAACCGCGCCATCGATCGCCTGTGCCGTGAAAACGACATTAATATCGCCTTCAACCAGCTTGAGGTTCACCTGCGCAATGAAAAAGGTGAGGAATATACGGAAGTGAAGCGCGAGATGAAGGGGGACGACCCCACTCCCGCTTAACATCTGCTGATGTTTTCCCCCTCTCCCTCAGGGAGAGGGCCGGGGTGAGGGTAATTTTCCCTCAAAATCCCGCTTAACAATCTCCAGCGCCTTCAGCACCGTCTCTGCCGGAATAGCGTGATCCTCCAGCAGCATAATCAAATCCACGGCCAGCTTGACCTCATCGGGTGCATTTTCGAGTGACATGTCCTGCTCCTGTTAGCGGGTCAACCGTTCAATGACGCGTTCAATCTCGTCCAGCGCCTGACGACAGCGGACGATACGCCCTTCCAGCGCGGTAATTTCGCGCATCAATAACTGCTGTTCTTCAAGCGTTTCGGCGGCGTTAAGCCGCGTCTCGCGCTCGCGTTTCATCTCAAACAGACGGCGCTCGAACTCCTGGTTCTCCAGCCGCTTGCGCTGCCATTTTCCGAGGCCCGGGGAGGCGGTGTCCCAGACGCGCAGCGGCCAGGCGGCAATTTCACGGTGCAGGGCGGTGATCTGCTCGGTAAGATGCGCCGCAAGCCAGGCCACCTGTTCCTGCTGCCCGCTCTCTACAGCGTGGCGCAGCTCGTCGAGATGGGTCTGGGATTCCGCGAGATAATCCTGAATTAAAGTGCTGCGGGTACGAAAGAGCTGCCTGTCAAAGCGCGGCTTCAGCGTGGCATGGCCCATCAGCGGCGTGGCCTGAGCCCGTAGGGCCGTCAGCTGATTTTGCAGCGTCTCCAGAAGCAAGGCTGTTTTCAATACGCTCTCCAGTGGTAAAGTAGCCGTTCAGTTTGATAACGATTCGCATTATGCAGCGTACTATTTTAATCATCATTGGCTGGCTCGCGGTAGTCCTCGGCACGCTGGGCGTGGTCTTGCCCTTGCTCCCGACAACGCCGTTTATCCTGCTGGCGGCCTGGTGCTTCGCCCGCTCGTCGCCGCGCTTTCACCACTGGCTGCTGTATCGCTCGTGGTTTGGCGGCTATCTGCGTCACTGGCAACAGCACCGTGCGATGCCGCCCGGGGCCAAGCCGCGCGCGATTGCGGTCATTCTTGTTACCTTCGCCATTTCACTGTGGCTGGTCAACATGCTGTGGGTGCGCATCCTGCTACTGGCGATCCTCACCTGCCTGCTGATCTTTATGTGGCGGATCCCCGTGGTTGATGAAAAGCAACAAAAGCACTGAACCCTTATCCTGGCTGTTGCAATTATTGTCCGCAGCCAGTAAATTCGACCGTTTTCGAGCACAGGCACGCCTGGTTAAAGGTTAAACAATTGTTACCTTGACCGACTCTCTGCGCGCCGTGAGTAACACTGTTTCATTTAGGCACAAACCGATGACCGCAACTGCACAGCAGCTTGAATATCTGAAAAACAGCATCAAAAGTATCCAGGATTATCCAAAGCCTGGCATTCTTTTCCGCGATGTCACCAGCTTGCTGGAAGACCCGAAAGCGTATGCGCTCAGCATTGAACTGCTGGTCGAACGTTATAAAAACGCCGGGATCACCAAAGTCGTAGGGACTGAAGCCCGTGGCTTCCTGTTTGGCGCACCGGTTGCGCTGGCGATGGGCGTAGGCTTTGTGCCGGTACGTAAGCCGCGCAAACTGCCGCGTGAAACGATCGCAGAAAGCTACGAACTGGAATACGGCACCGATCAGCTGGAAATCCACGTCGATGCTATCAAGCTCGGCGATAAAGTGCTGGTGGTGGACGATCTGCTGGCAACCGGTGGCACCATCGAAGCAACCGTGAAGCTGATCCGTCGTCTGGGTGGGGAAGTGACCGACGCGGCCTTCATCATCAACCTGTTCGATCTGGGTGGCGAACAGCGCCTGGAAAAACAGGGCATTACCAGCTATTGCCTGGTGCCTTTCCCGGGTCATTAATCCCGGTTCTCACAGCCTCGCTCAATGGGTGAGGTTGTGATAGCATTCCCCTCCATAAATCCACCTTCCAGCGTTGCAGAGCCTGCCCATGAGTTATCAGGTGTTAGCCCGTAAATGGCGACCACAAACCTTTGCTGACGTTGTCGGTCAGGAACATGTGCTGACGGCCCTGGCGAACGGCTTGTCGCTAGGTCGCATCCATCACGCCTATCTTTTTTCCGGCACCCGCGGCGTCGGTAAAACCTCTATTGCCCGTCTGCTGGCAAAAGGACTGAACTGCGAAACCGGGATCACCGCCACGCCGTGCGGCGTGTGCGATAACTGCCGTGAAATCGAGCAGGGACGTTTTGTCGATCTGATCGAAATCGACGCTGCCTCGCGCACGAAAGTCGAAGATACGCGCGATCTGCTGGACAACGTCCAGTACGCACCGGCGCGCGGTCGCTTCAAGGTCTACCTGATCGATGAAGTGCACATGCTGTCGCGCCACAGCTTTAACGCCCTGCTGAAAACGCTGGAAGAGCCGCCTGCGCATGTGAAATTCCTGCTGGCGACCACCGATCCGCAAAAGCTGCCGGTGACGATCCTGTCCCGCTGCCTGCAGTTCCACCTGAAGGCGCTGGACGTTGAACAGATCCGCGCCCAGCTCGAACACATTCTCGACGAAGAGAAGATCGTCCACGAGCCTCGCGCCCTGCAGCTGCTGGCGCGTGCGGCGGACGGCAGCCTGCGCGATGCATTAAGCCTTACCGACCAGGCGATTGCCAGCGGTGATGGCAAACTCTCGACCGACGCGGTCAGCACCATGCTCGGCACGCTGGACGACGATCAGGCGCTGTCTCTCATCGAGGCGATGATTGCCGCCAACGGCGAACGCGTTATGTCGCTGGTGAACGAAGCCGCCGCGCGTGGCGTGGAGTGGGAATCGCTGCTGGTGGAGATGCTCGGCCTGCTGCACCGTGTGGCCATGCTGCAACTTTCTCCGTCGGCCATCGGGGCGGACATGGCGACCATCGAACAGCGGATGCGCGAGCTGGCTCGCACCGTGCCGCCTGCCGATGTCCAGCTGTACTACCAGACGCTGCTGATTGGCCGTAAAGAGCTGCCGTTCGCGCCGGACCGCCGCATGGGCGTTGAAATGACGCTGCTCCGTGCGCTGGCGTTTCACCCGCGCATGCCGCTGCCGGAGCTGGACGTTCCGCGGCAGTCCTTTGCGCCCGTTGCCCCTACCGCGGTGATGTCGCCGCAGCAGGTGCCCCCGCAGCCGACGCCGCCGCCGCAAAACGTGCCGCTGTCGGATGCCACCAGTTCGGTACTTGCCGCCCGCAGCCAGTTGCAGCGCGCGCAGGGAGTAACCAAACCAAAAAAGAGTGAACCGGCAGCGCCTTCAAGAGCGCGGCCGGTGAACAACGCCGCGCTTGAACGACTGGCCTCGGTAACGGAGCGCGTTCAGTCGCGCCCTGTGCCGTCCGCGCTCGAGCAGAAAGCCCCGGTGAAAGAAGAGGCTTACCGCTGGAAAGCAACCACGATCGTGCAAGAGGTCAAGGTTGAGGTTGCCACGCCGAAAGCGCTGAAAAAGGCGCTGGAGCACGAAAAAACGCCGGAGCTTTCCGCGAAGCTCGCCGAAGAATCCATTGAGCGCGACGCCTGGGCCGCCGAGGTCAGCAAACTGCAGCTGCCGAAGCTGGTAGAGCAGGTCGCGCTGAACGCCTGGAAAGAGCAGGACGGCAATCAGGTGCGTCTGCATCTGCGTCCTGGTCAACGCCACCTCAATTCCCCTGGCGCGCAAAAAGCGCTGGCGGAAGCGCTCAGCGCATTACAGGGATCGTCGGTTGAATTGACTATCATTGAAGATGATAATCCGGCAGTAAAAACGCCGCTGGAGTGGCGACAGGCAATTTATGAAGAGAAGCTCGCGCAGGCGCGCGAGTCGATTGTTGCGGATAACAACATCCAGACCCTGCGCCGGTTCTTCGACGCGGACCTGGATGAAGAGAGTATTCGCCCCATTTGATCGTGAGTCTGACTTACGGTTTTAATCATTAATCGTGAAAGAGAGAGAAGCCTATGTTTGGTGGAAAAGGCGGTCTGGGTGGCCTGATGAAGCAGGCTCAGCAGATGCAGGAAAAAATGCAGAAGATGCAGGAAGAGATCGCTCAGCTGGAAGTCACGGGTGAATCTGGCGCAGGTCTGGTCAAAGTGACCATCAACGGTGCGCACAACTGCCGCCGCGTTGAAATCGACCCAAGCCTGCTCGAAGACGACAAAGAGATGCTGGAAGATCTGGTGGCAGCTGCGTTTAACGATGCTGCGCGCCGTATCGACGAGACTCAGAAAGAGAAAATGGCCTCTGTTTCCAGCGGTATGCAATTGCCGCCGGGCTTCAAGATGCCATTCTGATGCAAACCAGTCCGCTGCTCACGCAGTTAATGGAAGCGCTGCGCTGCCTGCCGGGCGTTGGCCCGAAGTCGGCCCAGCGCATGGCGTTCACGCTCCTGCAGCGCGACCGCAGCGGCGGGATGCGCCTGGCGCAGGCTCTGACCCGCGCCATGTCGGAAATTGGTCACTGTGCGGACTGCCGTACTTTTACCGAGCAGGACGTGTGTAACATCTGTACGAACCCACGTCGTCAGGAAAATGGTCAGATTTGCGTGGTGGAGAGTCCGGCGGACATCTACGCCATTGAGCAAACCGGGCAGTTCTCTGGCCGCTATTTCGTGCTGATGGGCCATCTTTCCCCGCTGGACGGAATTGGCCCGGACGATATCGGTCTGGACAGGCTCGAACAGCGTCTTGAATCGGAAACGATCAAAGAGGTGATCCTCGCCACCAACCCAACGGTGGAAGGCGAGGCAACCGCTAACTATATTGCCGAGCTGTGCGGGCAGTATGGCGTTGACGCCAGCCGTATCGCCCACGGCGTGCCGGTGGGCGGTGAGCTGGAGATGGTCGATGGCACCACGCTGTCGCACTCTCTGGCCGGTCGTCACAAGATTAATTTCTGACCAAACGGAGGCGGCGTTCGCCGCCTTCGCTTGAAAATTCCCCCCCTTATCCCCATCTCTGACTCAACGTTTTTACAACCCCATTAAATGGCATTGTTGAGGTCGACTTAGATGAAAGGACAAGAAACCCGCGGTTTCCAGTCAGAAGTAAAACAGCTTCTGCACCTGATGATCCATTCCCTGTATTCCAATAAAGAAATCTTCCTGCGTGAGCTGATTTCCAACGCCTCGGATGCGGCGGACAAGCTGCGCTTCCGCGCGCTGTCCAACCCGGACCTGTACGAGGGCGACGGCGAACTGCGCGTGCGCGTCTCGTTCAACAAAGAGAACCGTACCCTGACCATCGCCGATAACGGCATCGGGATGAACCGTGACGAGGTGATCGACCATCTCGGGACCATCGCCAAATCCGGTACCAAAGCGTTCCTGGAGTCCATGGGCTCCGATCAGGCGAAAGACAGCCAGCTGATCGGCCAGTTCGGCGTGGGCTTCTACTCGGCGTTCATCGTGGCGGATAAAGTCACCGTGCGCACCCGCGCGGCAGGCGAAAGCGCTGAAAACGGCGTGCTCTGGGAATCTAAAGGCGAAGGCGAGTACACCGTTGACGACATTACCAAAGCGGATCGCGGCACCGAGATCACCCTGCACCTGCGCGAAGGCGAAGATGATTTCCTGAACGACTGGCGCGTGCGCTCGATCATCAGCAAATATTCCGATCACATCGCGCTGCCGGTTGAGATTGAAAAGCAGGAAGAGAAAGACGGTGAAACCGTTGTCTCCTGGGAAAAAATCAACAAGGCGCAGGCGCTGTGGACGCGCAACAAGTCTGAAATTAAAGACGACGAGTACAACGAGTTTTACAAGCACATCGCCCACGACTTTACCGATCCGCTGACCTGGAGCCACAACCGCGTAGAAGGGAAGCAGGAGTACACCAGCCTGCTGTATATCCCGGCGCAGGCACCGTGGGATATGTGGAACCGCGATCACAAGCACGGCCTGAAGCTGTACGTGCAGCGCGTATTCATCATGGACGACGCCGAGCAGTTCATGCCGAACTACCTGCGCTTCACCCGTGGTCTGATTGACTCCAACGACCTGCCGCTGAACGTCTCCCGTGAGATCCTGCAGGACAGCACTGTGACCCGCAACCTGCGTAACGCGCTGACCAAACGTACGCTGCAGATGCTGGAAAAACTGGCGAAAGACGACGCGGAAAAATACCAGACCTTCTGGAAACAGTTCGGCCTGGTGCTGAAAGAAGGCCCGGCGGAAGACACCGCCAACGTTGAAACGATCGCTAAACTGCTGCGATTTGCTTCCACGCATAACGACTCCTCCGCGCAGACCGTGTCGCTGGAAGAGTACGTCTCCCGCATGAAGGAAGGGCAGGAGAAGATCTACTACATCACCGCCGACAGCTACGCCGCAGCGAAGAGCAGCCCGCACCTGGAGCTGCTGCGTAAGAAAGGCATCGAAGTTCTGCTGCTGTCTGACCGCATCGACGAATGGATGATGAACTACCTGACCGAGTTCGACGGTAAATCCTTCCAGTCCGTTGCGAAAGCTGACGAGTCTATCGACAAGCTGGCAGATGAAGTGGACGAAAGCGCGAAAGAAGCGGAGAAAGCGCTGGAGCCGTTCATTGAGCGCGTGAAAACTTTCCTGGGCGATCGCGTCAAAGAGGTGCGCTTTACCCACCGCCTGACCGACACCCCGGCGATTGTCACCACCGACGCCGACGAAATGGGTACCCAGATGGCAAAACTGTTCGCGGCAGCGGGCCAGGCGATGCCGGAAGTGAAATATATCTTCGAGCTGAACCCGGATCACCCGCTGGTGAAACGCGCGGCGGATACCCAGGACGAAGCACGCTTTGCCGAGTGGGTTGAGCTTCTGCTGGATCAATCCCTGCTGGCTGAACGCGGTACGCTGGAAGATCCTAACCTGTTCATTAAACGTGTGAATGCGCTGCTGCTGGCGTAACAATTTCCCTCACCCCCGCCCTCTCCCACAGGGAGAGGGTGTAAAAGTTTCCTCTCCCTGTGGGAGAGGGGTAGGGTGAGGGCAACAGACCACACTCCGCCAAATAATCTCCCCCGTTAACCGTTTCAGCCGTCCCGCCTTCCTTGAGCCACATCCGTTCTGATGGTATTGTTTAGCGTTTTTGAAAAATTGAACCAACTTTTGAGGGGATTTTCGCAATGCGTATTATTCTGCTTGGCGCTCCGGGCGCGGGTAAAGGAACTCAGGCTCAGTTCATCATGGAGAAATACGGTATTCCGCAAATCTCTACCGGTGACATGCTGCGTGCCGCTGTTAAATCTGGCTCCGAGCTGGGTAAACAGGCGAAAGACATCATGGACGCGGGCAAGCTGGTCACCGACGAGCTGGTTATCGCCCTGGTGAAAGAGCGCATTGCGCAGGAAGACTGCCGCAACGGTTTCCTGCTGGACGGTTTCCCGCGCACCATTCCACAGGCTGACGCCATGAAAGACGCTGGCATCACCGTGGACTACGTTCTGGAGTTCGACGTACCGGACGAGCTGATCGTTGACCGTATCGTTGGCCGTCGCGTGCACGCTGCCTCTGGCCGCGTTTATCACATCAAATTCAACCCACCTAAGGTTGAAGGCAAAGACGACGTGACTGGCGAAGAGCTGACCACCCGTAAAGATGACCAGGAAGAGACCGTGCGTAAGCGCCTGGTGGAATACCATCAGATGACCGCGCCGCTGATCGGCTACTACTCTAAAGAAGCGGAAGCGGGTAACACCAAATACGCGAAAGTTGACGGGACTCAGCCTGTCGCTGACGTGCGTGCAGAGCTGGAAAAAATCCTCGGCTAAGTGCACTTTTCTCACCCGGCTCTCCGGGTGAGAAAAATTCTCATCCCACCTATTACAGCAATGGGTTTCGTTTACCCACATTTCCGCTACAATTGACCCCTATTCAAATGGTTAAGAGGCGTGAATGAGTCAGGCGAAAACCGGCATCCTGCTTGCCAATCTTGGCACTCCAGAAGCACCCACTCCGGACGCGGTAAAGCGTTACCTGCGCCAATTTTTAAGCGACACGCGCGTCGTGGATACCCCAAGACTGCTGTGGTGGCCGCTGCTGCGTGGTGTCATTCTGCCGATTCGTTCCCCGCGCGTGGCAAAGCTGTACCAGTCCGTCTGGATGGAAGAAGGCTCGCCGCTGATGGTCTACAGCCGTCGTCAGGAGAAAGCCCTGGCCGCCCGTCTGCCGGATATGCCCGTTGAGCTGGGGATGAGCTACGGCAAACCCTCCCTGAAAAGCGCCGTCGATGCGCTGCTGGCCCAGGGCGTTGAGCACATTGTGGTGCTGGCCCTCTATCCGCAATACTCCTGTTCCACGGTGGCTGCCGTCTGGGATGAGCTGGCGCGCATCCTGGCAACCCGCCGTCGCATTCCGGGCGTGACCTTTATTCGCGACTACGCTGATAACGAACTGTACATCAAGGCGCTTGCCAGCAGCGCGCGCGCGTCGTTTGAAAAACATGGCGAGCCGGACCTGCTGTTGCTCTCCTATCACGGCATCCCCCAGCGGTTTGCCAACGAAGGGGACGACTACCCGCAGCGTTGCCGCGATACCACGCGCGAGCTGGTCTCTGCGCTCGGCCTGCCGCCCGAAAAGGTGATGATGACCTTCCAGTCGCGCTTTGGCCGCGAGCCGTGGCTGACGCCGTACACCGACGAAACCCTCAAAATGCTTGGCGAGAAAGGCGTGAAGCATATTCAGGTGATGTCGCCGGGCTTTGCGGCGGACTGCCTGGAAACGCTCGAGGAAATTGCGGTACAAAACCGCGAATTCTTCCTTGAAGCCGGGGGGACAAAGTACGAGTACATTCCGGCACTTAACGACTCGCCGGAACACATCGAGATGATGGCCTCGCTGGTGACTCAAAGCCGCTGATCGCGCTGAAGGCCGGGTTTGTGCTACCATTCCCGGCCCATAATCCTTGCACAGTTCAGACCATGAAATTTCCCGGTAAACGTAAATCCAAACACTACTTTCCCGTCAACGCCCGCGATCCGCTTTTGCAGCAAATTCAGCCGGAAACCGAGACCAGCGCAGCTTGGGTGGTCGGTATCGATCAGACGCTGGTGGACATCGAAGCCAAAGTGGATGATGCGTTTGTCGCGCGTTACGGTCTGAGCGCCGGACACTCGCTGGTCATCGAAGATGACGTCGCCGAGGCGCTGTACCAGGAGCTGGTGCGTGAAAATCTCATCACCCACCAGTTTGCCGGGGGCACCATCGGCAACACCATGCACAACTACTCCGTGCTGGCCGACGACCGTTCGGTGCTGCTGGGCGTGATGTGCAGCAACATCGAAATCGGCGGCTACGCCTACCGCTACCTGTGCAACACCTCCAGCCGTACCGATCTGAACTATCTGCAGGGCGTCGACGGACCGATTGGCCGCTGCTTCACGCTGATTAGCGACTCCGGCGAGCGTACGTTCGCCATCAGCCCAGGGCACATGAACAAGCTGCGCGCAGAGAGCATCCCGGAAGCGGTGATTGCGGGCGCGTCTGCGCTGGTGCTTACCTCCTATCTGGTGCGCTGCAAGCCCGGTGAGCCTATGCCGGAAGCGACCATGAAGGCGATCGAGTATGCCAAAAAATACAACGTGCCGGTTGTCCTGACGCTGGGCACGAAGTTTGTGATTGCCGATAATCCGCAGTGGTGGCAGACCTTCCTGAAAGATCACGTCTCGATTCTGGCGATGAACGAAGAAGAGGCCGAAGCGCTGACCGGCGAAAGCGATCCGCTGCTGGCGTCAGATAAAGCGCTGGACTGGGTGGATCTGGTGCTCTGTACCGCCGGGCCGGTTGGGCTGTATATGGCGGGTTTTACGGAAGAAGAGAGCAAGCGTAAAACCCAGCATCCGCTGCTGCCGGGCGCGATTGCCGAGTTCAACCAGTACGAATTTAGCCGCGCGATGCGCCACAAAGACTGCGTTAACCCGCTGCGTATTTTCTCCCACATCGCGCCGTATATGGGCGGACCGGAGAAAATCATGAACACCAACGGCGCGGGCGACGGTGCGCTGGCGGCGCTGCTCCACGATATTACCGCCAATGCCTACCATAAAACCAACGTGCCGAACTCCAGCAAGCACAAGTTCAGCTGGCTGACCTATTCGTCGCTGGCGCAGGTGTGTAAGTACGCGAACCGCGTGAGTTATCAGGTGCTCAACCAGCACTCCCCGCGCTTAACGCGTGGCCTGCCGGAACGGGAAGATAGCCTCGAAGAGGCGTACTGGGATCGTTGATTGCTAAAAGAAAACCCCGGTGGCGCTACGCTTACCGGGGCTACCTGTAGGCCTGCTTAGCGTAGCGCCAGCAGGCTTTTTTAACCCGTCACCGCCTCTTCAATCGGCGGTTTCTCCAGCAGCGTGAACATCGTATTGGCAATCTCACGCTCGCCCATCACCACCTGATTAGCCCCGCGCTCGGTAATGTAATCCACTTCGTCGTCATAGTGGGCGCGCGCGATTATCTCGATGTTCGGGCATTTTTCACGGGCGGTGGCGACAATCTCACCCGCTTCGTAGCCGTTAGGAATGGTCAGCAGCAGCCAGCGGGCGCAGTCCAGATGCGCCAGGTTCATGATCTCTTCATTGGCTGCATTGCCCAGCACGGCGCGGATGCCGCGCTCGCGCAGCTCATCAACCCGCGTACGCGAGGTTTCAATCACCACCAGCGGAATGCCCTGAGCCATCAGCTTCTCGCCGAGCAGGCTGCCGACGCGGCCAAAGCCGACCAGCAGGGCATGGTTACAAATATCCACCGGGATCTGCTTCTCTTCTTCCGTGGCCTCTTCGAACGTCTGTTCTTCCAGCGTTTCGGTTTTCTCGAGGTATTTTTCGAGCAGCGCGAACAGCACCGGGTTGAGCATTATCGAGAGGATGGCCCCGGCCAGCACCAGATTTTGTCCGGCCTGCGGCAGCAGATTCAGCGCCATGCCAAGGCCGGCAAGAATAAAGGCGAACTCACCGATCTGCGCCAGGCTGGCGGCGATGGTCAGCGCCGTACGCGGCGAGTGGCCAAACATCCGTACCAGGAAGAAGGCAGCAACCGACTTGCCGAAGATGATAATCGCCAGGGTGCCGAGGACGGCCAGCGGCTGGTCAATCAGGATCAGCGGGTCAAACAGCATCCCGACGGAGACAAAGAACAGCACCGCAAACGCGTCGCGCAGCGGCAGGGTGTCATGCGCCGCGCGGTGGCTCAGTTCGGATTCGTTCAGCACCATCCCGGCGAAGAACGCGCCCAGCGCAAAGGAGACGTCGAATAATTCGACGGCACCAAAGGCAATCCCCAGCGCCAGCGCGAGCACGGACAGGGTAAACAGCTCGCGAGACCCGGTTGCGGCGCTGCGGGACATGATCCACGGCACCAGGCGGCGGCCCACGACCATCATGATGGCGATAAACGCCACAACCTTACCGATGGTTATACTCATATCCAGCGCCAGCGAGGCGAAGCCGACGTTATCTTTTTCCATCATTCCGGCGACGGCAGGCAGCAGGACCAGCGTCAGGACCATCACCAGATCTTCCACAATCAGCCAGCCAATGGCGATCTGCCCGCGCTGGCTGTCTATCAACTGCCTCTCTTCAAGCGCGCGCAGCAGCACCACGGTACTGGCGGTTGAGAGACACAGTCCGAATACAATGCCGGTCATCAACGACCAGCCAAGCACTGCCGAAAGCGCCATCCCCAGCAGCGTTGCCACCCCTATCTGGGCGATCGCTCCCGGTATGGCGATAGACTTTACCGCCATGAGATCTTTCAGTGAGAAGTGCAATCCCACGCCGAACATCAGCAAAATCACGCCCAATTCCGCCAGTTCAGGTGCCAGTTTGGTATCCGCCACAAAACCCGGCGTAAAGGGTCCCGCCAGCACACCCGCCAATAAATAACCTACAAGAGGAGAAATACGAAGTTTGTTGGCAATCATGCCAAGGATAAAAGCGAGCACAAGTCCACCTACAATGGTGGTGATAAGCGGTGTGGCGTGGTGCATTCCGTCTCCTTTCGTCGTGGGTGTTCCATTTCTGGCGTAAATACCAAAAAGCCGAGTAATAGTTTATGACAATTTTCGCGCTTATGTTTATGAATAATTGTTGAAATTTGAATAAAACAGCAATAAGCGTGAAAAAAAGCAGATTTTGATAAATTCGCCGGGGGGAACAGGAGGGAAGCCTTACAACATCAGGAAGTGTGGCCGCCAAAGTTTAACTTTGGCGGCCGATAAACTACGCTTTGTGACGATTGTCAGGCAGGAATATGGTCAACATCCCCAGAAGTGGGAGGAAAGCACAGATTTTATAGACCAGGAAGATGCTGGTATGGTCCGCAACCATCCCCAGTACCGCAGCACCCAGGCCGCCCATACCGAAAGCGAAACCGAAAAACAGCCCGGAAACCATACCGATACGCCCCGGTAACAGCTCCTGTGCGTAGACCAGAATCGCCGAGAAGGCCGATGCGAGGATAAAACCAATGATAACGGTTAAAATCCCGGTCCATTCCAGACTTGCGTACGGTAAAACAAGCGTAAAGGGCGCAACGCCGAGGATAGAGCCCCAAATCACATATTTACGCCCGATTTTATCGCCAATAGGCCCGCCAATTACCGTGCCGGCAGCCACCGCAAACAGGAAGGCAAAGAGGTGGAACTGGGCGTTTTGTACCGATAATCCAAATTTTTGCATCAGATAAAAGGTGTAATAGCTGCTGATGCTCGCCATATAGAAATATTTGGAGAATATCAGCACCAGAAGCACTGATACGGCCAGGATGACCTTATTGCGCGGCAGAGGGTTAACCACTTTCACGACGGGCTTGCCCTTGTTCACGCGATGCTGAGCGGCATACCAGCGGCTGATCTGCGCCAGCACAACGATCGCCAGCAGCGCGGCGAGCACAAACCACGCCACGTTACCTTTACCGTAAGGGGCGATGATCACCGCGGCCAGCAGCGGGCCTAGAGAGCTGCCAAAGTTTCCGCCGACCTGGAACAGCGACTGCGCCAGCCCGTGACGGCCGCCAGAGGCCATACGCGCCACGCGGGACGATTCCGGGTGGAAGACCGATGAGCCGGTACCCACCAGCGCGGCGGCTATCAGCACCGCCTCGAAGCTGCCCGCCATCGCCAGCAATACCAGCCCGCTTAACGTAAAGCACATGCCAATCGGCAGTGACCACGGCATCGGGTATTTATCCGTCCAGTAGCCCACCACCGGTTGCAGCAGCGAAGAGGCCAGCTGGAAGGTGAGGGTGATCATCCCGATCTGTACGAAGGTTAATGAGAACTCAGACTGCAACAGCGGATAGATCGCCAGAATCAACGACTGGATCATGTCGTTGAGCAGATGAGAAAGACTGATTGCGCCTAATACTTTAAAAGAGGTGCGCGAGGCTGGCGGCGACGCCGGAGCGCCCGTCGCGGGCTGGGTTGATTCACTGATTGCCATAAATACCACGTCGTTTTGTTATTAGAAATGCAGGGTGTAATTATTATCCGACTAACATACCCGTCCCCGACATTTGAAGAAAGTCGCAATTCTGAAAACATATTTGTCTATTCTGATTACTCATTGTAATTTTTGCGTTTGTCTATGGGTCAGGGAGAGAGAAGATGAAGTTTATTAAACTTGGCGTCGCGCTGGCGCTGCTTGCCGCGTGGGGCATGGCAAGCCTGCCCGCGCAGGCGTACGAACAAGACAAAACCTATAAAATTACCATCCTGCATACTAACGATCATCACGGCCATTTCTGGCGCAGTGAATACGGTGAATATGGCCTGTCTGCGCAAAAAACGCTGGTGGATGGCATTCGTAAAGAGGTGGCGGCTGAGGGCGGAAGCGTGCTTCTGCTGTCGGGCGGGGATATTAATACCGGCGTGCCGGAGTCGGATTTACAGGATGCCGAACCCGATTTCCGCGGCATGAATTTAATCGGTTACGACGCGATGGCCGTCGGTAACCATGAGTTTGATAATCCGCTGACCGTGCTGCGCCAGCAGGAAAAATGGGCGAAATTCCCGTTCCTCTCCGCCAATATTTACCAGAAAAGTACCGGCGAACGTCTGTTTAAACCCTGGGCGCTGTTCAAGCGTCAGGGTCTTAACATCGCGGTGATTGGCTTAACGACCGACGATACGGCGAAAATAGGCAATCCTGAATTCTTTACCGATATTGAATTCCGCAAACCGGCAGACGAAGCGAAGCTGGTTATCCAGGAGCTGCAGCAGAACGAGAAGCCGGATGTGATCATCGCCACGACCCATATGGGCCACTACGACAACGGCGAGCACGGTTCCAATGCGCCGGGTGACGTCGAGATGGCGCGCAGCCTGCCTGCCGGTTCGCTGGCAATGATTGTGGGCGGTCACTCACAGGACCCGGTGTGCATGGCATCAGAGAACAAAAAACAGGTGGATTACGTGCCGGGCACGCCGTGCGCGCCAGACCGTCAGAACGGCATCTGGATTGTCCAGGCGCATGAGTGGGGCAAATATGTGGGCCGCGCGGACTTTGAATTCCGCAACGGCGAGATGAAACTGGTGCACTACCAGCTGATTCCGGTCAACCTGAAGAAGAAAGTGACCTACCCGGACGGTAAAAGCGAGCGCGTGCTCTACACCCCGGAAATCCCGGAAAACCAGCAGATGCTCTCCCTGCTGACGCCGTTCCAGAGCAAGGGCAAAGCGCAGCTGGACGTTAAGATCGGCACCCTCAACGGTCGCCTGGAAGGGGATCGCAGTAAGGTCCGCTTCGTGCAGACCAACATGGGCCATCTGGTGCTGGCAGCGCAAATTGCGCGGACCGGGGCAGACTTTGGCGTGATGAGCGGCGGGGGCATTCGTGACTCTATCGAGGGCGGCAATATCACCTATAAAGACGTGCTGAAGGTTCAGCCGTTTGGCAACATCGTGGTCTATGTCGATATGAGCGGCAAAGAGGTGACAGACTACCTGACCGCCGTGGCGCAAATGAAACCGGACTCTGGCGCCTATCCGCAGTTTGCCAACGTTAGCTTTGTGGCGAAAGACGGCAAGCTTAACGATCTCAAAATCAAAGGCGAGCCGGTCGACCCTGCTAAAACCTACCGTATGGCGACGTTAAGCTTTAACGCCACCGGCGGCGACGGCTATCCGCATATCGATAACAAACCCGGCTATGTGAACACTGGCTTTATCGATGCGGAAGTGTTGAAGCAGTTTATAGAGCAGAATTCACCGATTGACGTGAACGCGTACGAGCCGAAAGGCGAGGTAAGCTGGCAGTAGCGTTGTGCGGCCTGATGCCCTCACCCCAACCCTCTCCCACCGGGAGAGGGCGCGAACATAAAAAACGGTAACGCCTGTTACCGTTTTGCTTTTACCTCGTAGCCGCCACCCGGCTTTTTTTTACTCCCTGCGCGCAATATCCGCAAACTTCGCGTCGAGCATTTTTGCCAGATCGCTCGCGGCCAGTTCAATATCCAGCCCGCGCTTGCCGCCTGAAATGTAGATGGTGTCAAATTCCTGCGAAGGGGCATCGATCAGCGTGGGCAGGCGTTTTTTCTGCCCGAGCGGGCTGATCCCGCCGACCAGATAGCCGGTGGTGCGTTGCGCAACCATCGGGTCCGCCATATCGACCTTTTTGGCCCCCAGCGCTTTGGCGACTTTTTTGAGATCCAGCTGACCGGCCACCGGCGTTACCGCCACGGCGAGGTGCTTCATGTCGCCATTCATCGCGACCAGCAGCGTTTTGTAAACCTGGTCCGCGTTCAGCCCCAGTTTACGCACCACTTCATCACCAAAATTGGTTTCGTTCGGATCGTGATCGTAAGTATGGATCCGGAAAGTAATCTTGTTTTTTTCGAGTAATTTAACGGCGGGAGTCATAGCTATCCTTCTCACATCAGACATTTCATGCTGGCAGCATACGCCTGACGGTTGTCTAAAAAATAGCACCATCTTGCGCAATAGTGTTGGCAGTGATGGTCACTTTGAGCGACAATCGGCTCAACCGAAGGTCTCCTTCGGCATAATAAAAACGATGAAATTCCTCTTTGACGGGCCAATAGAGATATTGGCCATTTTTTTATTTCAGCAGCGACGGTAAGTTTCCTTCACCGTATAAATGCAGCGCGCCGACCGCGACGACGTATCGCCCGGCGGGCAGCGCATGCAGCCTCTCGCGCCATGCCTGGTTACGCGCGTTCATCAGCACATCGTACAACGACTCGCTAAAGGTCGAAGGCAGCGCCAGCGTGCTGTCCGCAGGCGGGGCATTAAGCCACCAGCCTATCATCGTTTGCAGCAGACGGGCGTTAGTGTGCCAGTGGGTCAGGGTATCATCCAGCAGCATCAGGCCATCATCGGGAAGCTGGCGAAGCAGGGCGATCTGGCTGTCCGTACCTTCCAGCTCGATAATGGCGAGACGGCGCGCGCGGGCCGCGTTCAACAGCTGATAATCGATGCCGTAATCCCCGCGCAAACCGAGACGCTGCGCCTGGGTGGCCTGAAGTACCATGGCAATTTGCCACAGCGGCAGCGTATCCAGCATCGTCAGCGACACGCCGGTTTCATTTGCGATACGCTCCAGTTCCGCCAGCTGCGTCGCATTCAGTCGCGCAGCCAGAGGGGTATCGCTTTCCAGCCCGGCAAACGGCGACTCCTGACCTGAGATATCCGCCTCAACGACCAGCGCGTCGGCATTTTTCAGCAGTTTAAGCAGGCCGGAAGGCAGGGGAGACATATCCTGCGTGCCCATATGAATACTGCCAACCAGGTGCAACAGTTGGCCGCCCGGGAGGGCAATATCCATACCGGGCCAGGCATAACGGCGGGGAAACAGGGCGCGAAACGATGCTTTTATACGATGAATCAGACTCATACGCGCTCCATGAATGGAAAGGTTCATGCTAGCGCGTACGAGTACAAGGTTCAATCCTTCGGTGTAAAACGCAGCAGCCGGTTGGCGTTGCTCACCACGGTGATGGAAGAGAGCGCCATGGCGGCCCCCGCCACGACCGGGTTCAGCAGCGTGCCGGTCAGCGGCCACAAAATCCCGGCGGCAATCGGAATGCCGAACGCGTTGTAGATAAACGCCCCGAGCAGGTTCTGCTTCATGTTGCGCAACGTGGCTTTTGATATCGCCAGCGCGTCCGCAACGCCGGTCAGGCTGTGACGCATCAGCGTAATTGCCGCCGTCTCAATGGCGACATCGCTCCCGCCGCCCATCGCAATGCCCACTTCCGCCTGCGCCAGCGCCGGGGCGTCGTTAATGCCGTCGCCGACCATCGCCACCTGACGACCCTGCGCTTGCAGCGCCTTGATAGCGTCGGCTTTGCCGTCCGGTAGCACGCCCGCAATTACCTCATCAATACCCGCCTCTTTGGCGATCGCATTGGCGGTTGTGGGGTTATCGCCGGTCAGCATCACCAGGCGATAGCCCGCGCGATGCAGGCGCTGGAGGGCTTCTACGCTGTCCGGACGCAGCGGATCGCGAACGGCAAACAGCGCCGCCGCTTTGCCATCCACCGCCAGCAGTACCGGAGTGGCCCCCTGAGATGCCTGCGCGTTCAGTTCACTCTCAAGCGCGGAGGTATCCACGCCGTTTTCATTCAGCAGGGCCTGATTACCCAGCAGCAGCGCGTGCCCCTCGGCTTCACCGCTCACGCCCAGCCCGCGCAGGGTGCGGAATTGACTGACGTCAGGCAGCGCGGCGCTTTCCGCCTTATCCAGAATGGCGCGGGCCAGCGGGTGGCTGGAGCCTTGCTCCAGCGCGGCGGCCAGGCGCAGCGCGTCTGTCTGGGCGAGTCCAGGGGTATGGACCGCCACCACCTGCGGTTTGCCCTCGGTCAGCGTCCCGGTCTTATCGAACACCAGGGTGTCGAGGGTGCTGGCGCGCTGCAGCGCATCGGCGTCACGCACCAGCACGCCAAATTCGGCGGCGCGGCCTACGCCGGAGATAATCGACATCGGCGTTGCCAGGCCCAGCGCGCAAGGGCAGGCGATGATCAGCACCGTGGTGGCGGTGGTCAGGGTGTAAACAATCTGCGGAGCCGGGCCAAAGAGGTACCAGATGGCCCCGCTCAGCAGGGCGATACAGACCACCACCGGGACAAAAATGGCGGAGATTTTATCGGCAAGCTGCCCTATTTCAGGCTTGCTGCTCTGCGCCTGCCGTACCAGCCGAATAATGCGCGACAGCGTAGTGTGGTTGCCGACCGCACGGGCGCTGAACAATACGCTACCGTCCTGGACAACCGTCCCGGCGTGCACGACATCGCCCTGTGATTTTTGCTGCGGGATGGGTTCGCCGGTCAGCATGGCTTCATCCAGCCAGGCTTCTCCCTGTACGATCTCACCGTCGACGGGAACGCTATCGCCCGTAGTCAGGCGCAGCGTCATGCCGGGCTGCACCTCCGCCAGCGGTACGCTCCGTTCGCCGTCGTCGGTTACCACGCGTGCCGTCGGCGGGGTTAAATCAAGGAGTCGCTCCAGCGCTTTCGAGGAGCGCTGACGCGCGCGGGCTTCGAGCATATGGCCTAAGTTGATCAGGCCGATGATCATCGCGCTCGCTTCGTAGTAAAGGTGCCGGGCCTCCATCGGGAACCACTGCGGCCAGAGGTTAACGCTCATCGAGTAGAGCCACGCCGCGCCGGTGCCGAGCGCGACCAGCGTATCCATTGTTGCCGTACGGTTTTTCAGGCTTTTCCAGGCGCTGGAATAGAAGTGGCCGCCCGCAAAAACCATCACCGCCAGCGTGACCAGACCAATCACCAGCCATAGCGTACGGTTGTCGTCGGTGACCATCATGTTGTCGCCGAGCATGCCCCACACCATC
Organism: Enterobacter sp. V87_3; assembly: GCF_029967835.1. Classification (NCBI taxonomy): domain Bacteria; kingdom Pseudomonadati; phylum Pseudomonadota; class Gammaproteobacteria; order Enterobacterales; family Enterobacteriaceae; genus Enterobacter; species Enterobacter sp. V87_3. The sequence continues at coordinate 214,107 of NZ_JASCAM010000013.1, forward strand.
ACCGGAATACCTACCAGCAGGGCGACAATCGCCTGCCAGCGGAAGCGTTTCATGGTGGCGATGGCGGTTTCCTGCTGGCGTTCGCGGCGTTCGGCATCGTCTTCGATCGCCTCTGCGCCGTAGCCCGCTTTTTCAACCGCCTGCACTAATTCTGCGGCGGAGGCACTGCCCATAACCAACGCAGTCCGCTCCGCAAGGTTTACCCGTGCCTGCGCAACGCCCGGTACGGCCTGTAAGGCATTTTGTACCCGGGAGACGCAGCTGGCGCAGCTCATGCCGTTGATCAGCAACTGCTGGCTGTCATCAACGTCATCCGCTACCGGAAGCTCAGGAGAGACCGCTGTCAGTGCTTCCGACGGGGTTGATGACTCTGTCAGCGGTTTAGCCTTTGGGTGGCTCAGCTCCGCCCCGTAACCGGCCTGTTTAATGGTGTCGATGAGCGCGTCGGCGCTGGCGCTGCCGATCACGGCTGCATGGTCGATGGTCACGTCAGCACTTTCCACATCAGGGCGCTGCTCCAGACTTTCTTTAACGCGTTTGACGCAGTGGCCGCAGGAGAGACCGTCCAGCGTCAGGTCGATTGTTTGTGACATACCCAGACTCCTTTTACCTCAGTGAATTGATTAACTGTCGTAAAGGTTAAACCTTCCAGCAACTGGAAGGTCAAGGTGTTTTGCAAAATGGATTAACGATCGAGCACGATCAGGGGAGAATTGTCGTCCTGCGGGGTGGTTACCGTCAGTTCAGCACGGTAGAGTCGGGTCAGCTGGCCCTGCGTCAACACAGTCTCTGGCGTGCCGTTGCCCACGACCTTGCCTGCCTCCAGTAGCAGGATCCTGTCCGCATAGCGTGAGGCCAGGTTTAAATCATGCAGCACGCAGCAGACGCTAAACTGCCGTTCGCGAACCAAAATACGCAACAGCCGAAATAACTGCTGCTGGTGGTGAATATCCAGCGCGGAGGTCGGTTCATCAAGGAACAGCCATTTTGGCGTGGGGTCAGGCTCCCAAAGTTGAACCAGCAGGCGCGCAAGCTGAACGCGCTGCTGTTCGCCGCCTGAAAGATGCCGGTAATCCCGCGAAGCGAGGGTCTCGCAACCGCAAAGTGTCATAATACGTTCCGTCTCATCGCGCGCATGACGTGCGCGGTGCGGATGTCGCCCCATTCGGATCACTTCCTGTACGCTAAAGGGAAACGCCATCTGGCTGTTTTGCCGCATTACGGCCCGGATTTTGGCCAGCTCGGCCGTCGGCCAGGCATGGATCGATTTGCCAAACAGCAGACACTCGCCTGCATCGGGTTTCAGGTAGCCGGTCAGCTGGCGCAGCAATGTCGATTTTCCCGCGCCGTTCGGTCCGAGGATCGCCACAATTTCGTTACCCGGAAGGATAAACGAGACGTTATCCGTCAGCTTACGCCCCCGGATGCTATAGCTCAGCTCGCGTGCTTCAATCACATCACTCTCCTTGCGCGCAAAATCAGCCACAGAAAATAGGGGCCGCCAGTCAGGCTGGTGAGCAGGCCAACCGGCATTTCAGCAGGTTGAACCAGGGTACGCGCCAGCGTATCCGCGACCAGCAACAGGCACGCCCCGGCGAGCGTTGCGCAGGGAAGCAGCCAGCGATGGTCCGCGCCGATAGTCATACGCACAAGATGCGGGATCGCCAGGCCGATGAAGCCGATCACGCCGCTGACCGAGACCGCCGTCCCCACCAGTACCGAACTGAGCAACAGGAGCTGCTGGCGTTTGCGCCTGACGTGAATACCCAGGTAGTGCGCCTCTTCATCCCCCAGTTGCAGCAGGTTTAGTGTATTTGCCAGCCACAGCGTGCCGATAATCGTCGGCAGAATGACGCTCGACGCCACCGCCAGCGTCGACCACTGCGCCTGACCAAGACTGCCCATCATCCACAGCGTGAGTTGACGCAACTGTTGCTCATCCCCCACATAGCTCAGCACGCCAATAGTCGCCCCACAGAGCGCGTTGATGGCGATCCCCGCCAGTAACAATTGCATCATCCCGCCGTGGGTGTGGCGCAGGCCGATCAGAAAAATGACCGCGCAGACGACCAGGCTCCCGGCGATGGCGAAAATCATCTGCTCATAGAGCATCAACACGGCGGGCAAGGTGAGGGGGAAGACGACGGCGATGCCAACGAAAAGCGCCGAGCCACTGCTGACGCCGAGCAGGCCGGGGTCAGCCATCGGATTACGAAATAATCCCTGCATTAATACGCCTGACGCCGCCAGCGCACCGCCTACAACCACCGCCAGCAGCACGCGCGGCAAGCGGATATTGAGCCAGATATCGCGATACATTTCGTCCGCCAGGGACGATAAACCAATCTTCATCGCCCCCTGACTGGCGGCAACCAGCGTGAGCGCAACCAGCGTAAACGCCAGCCCGATACAGACGCTCAGCGATGAAAGTGAATCCTTCAAGTCACCCTTCTCCTTAAACGTGCGGCAGCCAGCGCTGCCGCGTGTGACATCACGCGGGCTTAAGACCCGGTTCAACGAGGCTATAAACCTGTTTATTAAGTGTGGGTTGCCCGGCAAGCTCGGCCACATGCGCGGCCACGTCGGCACGCATCACCAGACCATGCACTTCAACGCCCTGTGTGCGTTCCGCTTTGCCCGTTGGTGCGCCGTTAAGGAGGCCGCCTGGCCGGATAATGGCAAAATCCAGCGTGCTGGTCTGAAGCCAGCTCTCGGCCAGCGATTTTTCGCGCACCGCCTGACCAAACGCCGCTTTCGCTCGTTCAGACAACCAGGTCCAGCTGTCACCACAGCCCAGTGATGTCACCAGAATCATGCGGGTCATGCCGGTACCTTCAGCGGTATCGATAATCGTCCGGTTTGCCAGATATTCCGCCTGCCCGCCAAGGGTGGAGATAATCTGAGCGTGCTTTCCCGCCAGGGTACAAACTTCCTTCACGCGGTCCACATCGCAGGCGTCACCGATAACAACCTGAACGCCTTGCTCCCGCAGACGCTCTGCGGCCTGCGGGTTGCGCACCAGCGCATATACTGGCCGCTGCTGTTGCAGCGCGATGTCTGCTGTCAGCGCACCGACGCCCGTACCACCCGCGCCAAAAATCAGCCATGGAGTCATACCGTTTCCTCATTAAGCGTTTGACCCAGGGCGCGAAACGCCTCCACCTGCGCTGTTAACAGCTGGCGATGGTCGTCGCGCCCCAGGAAAATTTTAAACATCGCGCTGCCTGCGGCATTAAAGAACAGAATCGAGGCGGTATCCATGGCCATAAATTTGCGTTCAACCAGCGCAATGTATGTGCAGTTTTCCGCTTTGATATGGCCCGTCATCCCCTTTTTGCCGCGCAGGTTGAAGTAACCGTGGCGATGGAAACCGGAAGGCAGTTCGCCTGTAAATTCCAGAATCACGTCGGCGGTATGGACCAGCGTGGTCACATTTCCCCACTGGCATACGCTGTCCCACACCGCGTCGAATTTATCGCCGCTCACAAGTGTATGTGACGGCAGGTTTTCCACCACCTCCAGCAGCGTGACGCCATATTGCGATGCAATAGCTTCTAACGTGCCGTCCGGCTCGGTTTTCATGAATTCACGTAAAGAGACATGGCTCATGGACTACTCCTTTTATGGTTATTTCGCCACGGCGTGTGGCGTATTGAGTTGCTGAATCAGTTCCTGAAGGGACTGTAAAATATTGCTCGCCCAAAAACGGCCCTCACGGGTTAACCGAATGCAGTCCGAGGCATCCTTGACCAGCCCCGCCCGATGCCACTGCGCCAGCAGCGGGGCCAGTTCCTGCGCGCGCGGGGTAAGTTCACTCAGCGGGATGCGGGCGGTTTCGACGCCCGCCTGCAGAATGTGGCGCCACTGAAAACTGTGCTCTTGTGTACGCATCATCATCATGAGTGGTTTTTGCCCCGCGGCGATCGCCGCATGCCAGGCCGTGAGGTTGCGCTCAACCATCCACGACCAGCCGTTAACCGACCCGCCTGCGCCTGACCCCAGCGCCAGGCAGTCTGCTCCTTGCTTAATGAGCAGATTGTAAAGATTGCGCTCGCGCGTGGTCCGCGCCCAGTGGCTGTTGCTGATACAGCGCCAGCCCGCGCGGTCCATGAATTCGTAGCCCTGCAGATAGAGATCGCGTCGCTCTGTGGGCGAGGGGATGGTGACGCGTTCGGCGGCCACGGCCTTGCCGAGCGGGGTTTGTGGCAGCAGATTCAATGCGTACAGATCGACGCCGTCGAGGCCGATATCCCGCGCGATGGTGAGATCCTGTTCCCAAAGCCCGGCGTTTTGTCCGGGCAGACCAAACAGCAGATCGCATACCACCGCTGCGCGATCGCGGCGGATCAGCCCTTCCATAAAGGCTCTTGCTGTTGGGCCATCGGAGGTGCGGGCCATTTTTTTGCGGATTTGGCTGTTGAACGACTGAATGCCGATTGAAAAGCGGTTAGCTCCCGCGTCAAGACAGGCGTCAATGCGATTGTCATCGAAATTCAATACCCGACCTTCGACGGTAATTTCGCAGTCGGGAGCCAGCGGCAGTCGCTCGCGCAGCGCGGTGATAATACGGCCAAGGTCGCGCGCGGAGAGAGCAGAGGGCGTGCCGCCGCCGAAATAGACTGCGTGTACAGGCGCTGACTGATGCAACGCGCTGTCCGCCTCCATGGCAATTTCCTGCAACAGCGCGTCGGTGTAAGCAGCGCAACGGTCCTCTTCGAAACGGTTCTGGTAGAACCCGCAGAAGGTGCAGTGGGTGGCACAAAACGGGATATGCAAATACAAAAGCCGTTTGCGCGCGGGCATCTGCTGGCTGAGCAACGCCTGCCAGGTGGACTGCAGTTCTTCGCTGGCGACCGGTACCGCGCCGCGCCACGGCATAGTGGCATGACGATCGCGAAAGGGCTGCCCGCCTTCCTGCGCAAAATGCGGGGTGAGATCGAGTGGAGTTGAATTCATGACGACGTAAGATCCTTGTTACTTAAGCTGCTGATGCAGGGTTTCAACCGCGTCGGCAATGCGCGGACCCATACCCAGGATCAGCGCCTGGTCGAGGGTAATAATGCGCTGGTTTTTCCACGCGGCGGTGCGGGTGAGCCCCGCAACCGTGCTCAGGCGCTGGAGATCGCCCTGAACCATTTCGCGCGTGACGATAATGACGTCCGGATTGGCAGCGAGAAGGGCTTCCGCGCTGTAGCCTTTGTACTGCTGGTGGGTTGCCACGTTCTGCGCGCCTGCCAGTGTCAGAATGGCGTCGGCTACGCTGCCTTTTCCCGCAACCTGCGGCGCGCTGCCGCCAGCAGAGAGAATAAACATGGCGCGTACCGGCGATTTGCCCGCATTTTCCTCCCTGACCTTATCCAGCCTCTGGCGAAGGTTTGCGATCAGGGCGTGGCTTTTTTCCTCCGCACCAAGGATATGCCCCAGCGTCTGGATATTGGCAAACATTTGCTCCAGTGTGGCGGGCACGCGTGGAAGCGTCACGACGTTGATTTTTTGCGCGCGAAGCTGCTCCAGCACCACGGCAGGGCCTGCGTCCTGCCAGGTCATAAAGGTGTCCGGATGCAGTGACAAGATGCCTTCGCTGCTAAGTTGCTTCCAGTAGCCAATGTGCGCCAGGCGGGCCGTCTGTGGCGGCCAGGAAGTCGTTTCATCCACCCCGACCACGCGATCGCCCGCCCCCAGGGCATAGATCATTTCCGTGAGCGACCCGCCGGCTACCACGATGCGGTCGCTGGTGTGGCCGATGGCGGTCACGCAGAGCAGCAGAAGTCCCGTGAGCGTTTTTTTCATCATCAGAATTTCCACGCAAAGCCAACGGCGGCGTTAAAGCCCGCAGCAGGGATGGACTCATGTGCGGTTTGATAGCGTTTATTGGTCAGGTTATTCAGCGCAAGGTTGATCAGGTACTGATCCTGCGGGCCAAACTCGGTGTTAAAGGCCAGGTTCAGTGTCGCCCAGCCGGGATAACGGGTATGGGTCTCGCTGGTGTTATCCGTGGCGCGCGAGGCGGCACGCACGAAGAGATCTGTCATGATGTTCAGGTTGTTGAACAAATGTGCGTGCTTCACGCCGACGCGGCCGTTGACCGTTGGCTCCCCGGTATCCCAGGTTTTAAGGGTGCTGCCTTCATACTGACGTCGCAGAATATTGCCGCTCAGATAAGGCGAAACAGCCCAGCCGTTGTACTCGGCGCTCAGTTCCATCCCCCACGTTTTCGCCCGGTCGACGTTATCGTAGAAGTAATACCCCGTGCGTGAGCTATTGCTGTTGCCGTTGCAAATGCGCTGACCGGAACAGGCGACGGATGCGATGTAGTCCTTCGCTTCGGAGTAGTACACCGCGCCGTCTACGACCCACAGATTGCCGTTATAACGCGCGCCAATCTCGTAGTTGTTGGAATGTTCAGCCTTAAGATCAGGATTGCCATAGTTCACACCGCCGCCCGCTGATGTCTGCATAAAGAGCTGGCTCAGCGTCGGGAAGACGTATCCCTGGGCAAAGGCCATACGCAGCTCCAGATTATCGAATCCGGAATAACGCAGGCTGGTGGAGGTAACCAGTTCGTTATCACGGGTGCTGTCATGACCAGGCGAGGAGGTGGTTGTGCCCGTCAGCGAACTGGTGGTGGTTTCGTCGCCCCCCGTAAGCTTCGACGAAAGCCAGTACTGGCGCGCGCCCAGCGTCCAGGTCCAGTTATCGGCAAATGCCCAGTCGTTCTGGGCAAATACGGACCAGTTGGTTTGCTCCGAGCGGTTATGGGAAAGCGTGTTTTTACTGTAGTTCACCGCCGACGGGAAGCCGGTAGTGCTGGAGGTGTCGGTTGCGCTCCGGGAGGTTTGTTTTACCGTATCGCGCTGATACTGTGCGCCCAGCACCAGATTATTATTCGACGGCAGGCTGAAGTTAGACTGCAGCGTCAGGCCCTGAGTCTCCTGTTTATCTTCCGAACGCGTCTGATTTGCCACGCGCAGGTTACCGATCATCGGGCTGCCAGTGGGGGTGTTAACGGCGACGCTATTTTCAAATTTTCGTTTAATATTTTGCGTGTAGGCATCGACGTGCAGCGTTTTCAGGTACTCTCCCGCAACGTCAAAATCATAGAACAGGCCAATTTTTTCGCGCTTTAGCTCGGGGATCCTGACGCTGAAATCTTCATAGGTTGGATCGTCGTACCACGTCTGTGTACTGAGATCGTAACGATCGACTGACAGGCCAAACTTGTGACGATCGACGGTATATCCCAGCCACACGCCCTGGCTGTTATTGCGAAAATGGGTATTTGGCAGGCGGCCATCCGGTGTATCACGGTTGCCCTGATCGGAGTAGCTTCCGTTGATGCGATAGTCGAACTGCCCGATGCTGCCCCAGGCGGCGGCAGACTCATCCCAGCCAGCGGTTGCCGAGTTGTAAGTGGCTTTTACCACGCCGCCCAGCGGCCTATCGCCCCCTTTTTTGGTGATAAAATTCACCACTCCGCCAATGGCCTGCGAGCCATACAGAACGGAGTAGGGACCTTTAACCACTTCTATACGCTCTAACGCAGATTCATCGATCAGCAGACCCGCTCCGTAGTTTTGCCCGGCGCGTTGATAGGTGACTTCCTGCCCATCAATCAGGATCAACACGCGGGACGATGCTTCGCCACGAATACGGATTTGCTTGCGCCCGGCCAGTGCGTTATCGGTCACCTCCACGCCGGGAATATCCTGCAAATCGTCGGCAATTGAGGTGCTGGTGGATCTCTCCAGCGTTTCACGGTCAATAACCTGAATCGTCGCCGGGCTTTTCCATAAGCTACTTTCTGAACGGTTAGCGGTGACAACCAGGGTATCGTCGTGTGTTTTATTCTGTGCTGTGGTTGAAGCGGCTGCCGTGGCAGTACCCGCCATCAAAAATGAAATTGCGGAGAGCATCACGCGCTCCTGGCAAGTTCTTCGCATCATAAACTTGAACCTTAATTTTAATGATAATTAATATCGTTCGCATTTATATAAAAGAGACGCGCCTTCGTCCACCGGCGAAGATGTAAAGCCAATACATCTTTGATTTGAGTCAATTCGTCACGTGCGGTAAACACTAAATTGTGACGAGCATCACAGACGGAAGTCACACAAGAGAATACTAGCCATTTGAATCATATGAGATATATCTTCTAATGCGGTGCGTATGCCAGAAAGAGATGGGTTATTGCCCGGCCAGGCTTACAATATCAGAAGGCCGATGACTGAAAACACCAACAGCCGGAGGGGAAAATGAATATCAGTGATATGGCGAAAAAAACCGGATTAACCAGCAAAGCGATCCGTTTTTACGAAGAGAAAGGGCTGGTGACGCCGCCGCTGCGCAGCGAGAATGGCTATCGCAGCTACACCCAGCGGCACCTTGACGAGCTGACGCTACTGCGACAGGCAAGGCAGGTAGGATTTAACCTTGAAGAGTGCGGCGAGCTGGTGAACCTGTTTAACGATCCGAAACGCCACAGCGCCGACGTCAAAAAACGCACGCTGGAAAAAGTGGCGGAGATCGAACGGCATATTGTTGAGCTGCAGACGATGCGTGAACAGCTGCTGCAGTTGGCGAATTCGTGCCCGGGAGATGACAGCGCCGACTGTCCGATTATCGACAATCTTTCCGGCTGCTGTCATCGCAAGGTGCATAGCTAGCAGGCCCTAACCCGCAGCGTTATCCCTTCTACTGCCACGACCTCTACCTGCGTTCCGGCAGCGAGGTCTTCATCGGCCACGACCGGCCACGAGCTGTCACCCACGCGCATGTGGCCGCGGCCATTCACCAGCGTGGTATCGAGCGTAAAACGCCTGCCGACGATCTGCTGCCCGCGCTGGTTAAGATGGGCATCAGCGGGTTTTTGCTTGCTCACCCGCTTGTTAAGCCAGCGCCACCACAGCCACGCAGCAACGAGAGTCAGAACCGCGAACAAGACGCCTTGTCCTTCCCAGCCAACCGGCAGCAGCCAGACGACTAGCCCGGTGATCACGGCAGCGACGCCGCTCCAGAGCAGATAACCGTTGCCCCCCAGCATCTCGGCGGCGAGCATTAAGCCCCCGAGGCTAAGCCAGAAGGCATGAGGATGGGCGACGATAAGCTCAATCATCTTTTACGCTCGTTTCCGCTGTCTTTGATCAGTTCGGTGATACCGGCGATAGAGCCCATCAGGCTGGTGGCATCCAGCGGCATCATCACCACCTTGCTGTTGTTCGCCGAGCCAATCTCTTTCAGCGCGTCCGTGTATTTCTGCGCAACGAAGTAGTTCACCGCCTGAATATCCCCGGCGGCAATCGCCTCGGATACCATTTGCGTCGCACGGGCTTCTGCTTCTGCCGAACGCTCACGCGCCTCGGCCTGCAAAAATGCCGACTGACGCTCGCCCTCGGCTTTCAGGATCTGCGACTGCTTTTCCCCTTCCGCTTTTAGGATTTCTGCCTGACGTACGCCTTCAGCTTCCAGGATATAGGCGCGCTTGGTACGTTCTGCTTTCATCTGGGCGTTCATGGAGGAAATCAGTTCTGCCGGAGGGCGCACGTCGCGGATCTCAATACGGGTGACTTTGATCCCCCACGGATTGGTCGCTTCATCGACAATGTGCAGAAGGCGGGTGTTGATGCTGTCACGCTGGGAGAGCATCTCATCCAGTTCCATCGAGCCCAGCACGGTACGGATGTTGGTCATCGTCAGGTTGACGATAGCCAGTTCCAGGTTGCTGACTTCGTACGCCGCTTTTGGCGCATCGATCACCTGAATAAAGCAGACCGCATCGATGGTGACGTTAGCGTTGTCCTTGGAGATGATCTCCTGAGACGGAATATCCAGCACCTGTTCCATCATGTTGATCTTACGACCGATTCTGTCCATGAAAGGCACGATAAGGCTCAAGCCTGGCGTCAGCGTATTGGTGTAGCGGCCAAAGCGCTCGACCGTCCACTGATAGCCCTGCGGAACAATTTTGACGCCAGCGCCGACGATGATCAGCGCAACCAGGATAAGAACTGGAATAACGATGAGCATTAAAACCTCCTGTTTTACATGCAAAAAAAATGAAAAAAAAAGGCGTGTGTAGTATCCGTCAGTATATCGACTATCAGGTATAAAATCGCCTTTTTAAAAAGGTTGTTTACAGACTGGAAAAAGGAAAACGCCCCGCCGGATGGCAGGGCGCGAGAGGTCAGTTGGCGGGATGGGTATAGGTAAAATCGGCGATGAAACCGTCGCCCTCGTCGGCGATGGCTTTTGAAAGCCCCTGATAGTAATTTTCCAGCCCCAGGGCTTCGATTTGCTGGATCTGCTCGCGGATAGGAGCACAGAACAGGACCGCGTTCCCCGCCTCTACGCGCTTGTTGTTTGGTGGGAGGTCGCCTGTTATGGCTTTAAACCACGTTCTGATCCCTTGCTTTAAGTTCTGCGGGGCTTTGGCGAGATTTTCGCTGTCGGTCAGTACCTGCAGGGTCGGAAATTCATTGGCATAGACCGCGCGCTTCATGCGTTCAAAAAACTGGCTAAAAAGTTCGAATGAGTTGAGATCGGTCACGCGCGGCTTGGTGGTTTTGCCGTTTTTATTGCCCGGTTTTCGCGGCGATGTTACCGACGCCGGGTTCGCATTCACTTTTTCAAGATCAAGGCCAAACAGCAGGTTGCAGTGCGCACGACGCTCTTTAAGCGGGTAGGACAGTAAAACGTCGATAAACTGGGTGGCTTTCACCTTCGCGAGATTATGGTTTATTAGCCACTGCGTGCGTGAAAACTCAGCCGGAGAGACGAACCAGTCCGGTATTTCGCTAAAGCGTTTCGATTTTCCCTTACTGTCAAATTCGATAAAGTGCGCGCCATCGTCGAAGGCAAAATAGCAATTTTTAAAGCTGCCAATCGTGGTGTTCACGATCAGCGCCTTCTTAACAAAATCGACGACCTCTGCACCGATGACAAAACTCGTGAGTTCTGAAGAATTGATGACTTCCATTAATGTTTCAACATCAGGAACGCCTGGCTTCAGGGAAGAGAACTCATAAAAGATATGTGTCATGCCGCATACTTCCTATAGTTATAAGAGTGTCAATTTGTATGCTAAAAAGTTTAACACCCCGCAATGGCATAGGCTATTAGCAGCGCATGCTGGAACCCTTTAGCGATCACAAATGGAAGATATACGTTACTTTTTAATGTCAACATGTCAAATTTGATTGACATTTTACTGACTAATGAAGGGTTGAATGCGTAAGGGTGGGGCAAGGGAGAGCGTAGTGTGCCTGACGCAACCCGCCAGGCTGCGGGTAATAAAGACCAGAACCGCGAACAGCGTTCATTTCATTGTGAGGTGCTAATTAATAAGAAAAAATTAACAGGCCGCTTTTAAGACGGCCCGCTGGATTAAATGAGATTAAAAATCGCCAGAAATACCCGCGCCTGCCATCCAGCCGCTGTCGAAGGAGCTTGATGCCTGCATGTTTACCGCAACGTGGCTGGTAACCCCTTTCTGGATCCCTGCTGCCAGCGCCGCCCCATCGCCGTTAGCGGTGCCGGTTGAGAGCGCCCATGCGTTATCTGAGTGATAGTGGAGGCTGGACATCGCCGCGGCGTTATTCAGGCCACGTTTCAGTTCGTCCCGGGTGTCATCAATCTCTCTCGCGTTGCGATCGATAGCCTTGCTGTTGCTCTCGATGCGCTGGCTGTTGTTCTCGATGCGCTGCGAGTTATCCGCAACCTGACGGTTATTGCTCTGGGCAACATAGTAATTGTTCACCTGATTGATCTCGGTGACGGTACCGGCAGAACCGTTTGCCTTCGCTGAAGGCTCTGTGGTCGTTGTCGTTTTCGTCGTGTTATCAATGTAAGTGACGCTACTGGTGCGAGGCGTTTGCGGATTGATCAGGGTGCTTTTTGGCAGGCCTGTCGTTGTAGTCAATACCGGGGTTTTAGCGATCAGCGTTGTAGAGGTAGACGTTCCGGTGTGAGGAAGCGGTGGTGTTTTTTGAGCAGGCAGCACGGGCTGAGGGGTTTTCTGCGACACAGACTCGACTGTCAGCACCGGGGCATTCTTCGGCTGCGGGATCGCCTGCGGCGTTGCCTGAGGAATAGCCTGCGGCACGGCCTGAACTTTCAGCACAGGGGCTTTCATCGGCTGCGGGATC